>DATASG010000163.1:0-5809 GCA_036269295.1 Vicinamibacterales bacterium
GAAACGCGCATCCAGCAGGAAATCATCCTAGGCGTCGGCGGCGTCCGCGCCCTGAAGATGCTGGGCATCGAGCCGGGCGTGTTCCATCTGAACGAGGGCCACGCCGGCTTCGTCGTGCTGCAGCGCATCCGCGATCTGATCGAACGGGGCGCGACCTTCGACGACGCCCTCGACGAGATCCGGAAGACGACGATGTTCACGACCCACACACCGGTGCCCGCCGGCCACGATGCCTTTCCGTTCAGCATGGTCGAAAAGCATCTCGCCAGCTGCTGGGGCACCCTCGGCCCCAACCGCGATCAGTTCCTCGCGCTCGGATCGTATGACAACGGCGGCGGCATCCAGTTCAACATGACCGCGCTGGCGATCCGCTCCGCCGGTTCGACCAACGCGGTCAGCCAGCTCCACGGCCAGGTGACGCGCGCGATGTTCGCGCCGATGTGGCCCGACGTCCCGGAGGCCGATCGGCCGGTCTCGGCCGTGACCAACGGCGTCCACGCCCCGACCTGGATCGCCGGCGATCTCAGGGACTTGTTCGCGACCTACCTCGGCACCCACTGGATCGATCGGCACGACGATCCCGCACTCTGGGAAGGCGTGCTGGCGATCCCTGACGAGCAGCTCTGGACCGTCCGCCAGTCGCTGCGCCGCTATCTGTTCGCCTTCATCCGCGAGCGCGCCCGGCAGCGCTGGGTCGAGGAGCACGTCGGCATCCCAAGAGTGGTCGCGGCCGGCACGCTGCTCGAGCCCGACGCGTTGACGCTCGGCTTCGCGCGTCGCTTCACCGGCTACAAGCGCCCCGAGCTGGTGTTCCATGATCCCGACCGTCTCGCGCGGATCCTGAACGCGGCCGGACGCCCGGTGCAGATCATTTTCGCCGGCAAGTCACATCCGGCCGACGACGTCGGCAAGCACCACCTGCAGCGCGTTTACAAGCGCGCCCTCGATCCGCAGTTCGGCGGCCGCATTGCGTTCGTCGACGACTACGACCTTCACGTCGCGCACTTCCTGGTGCAGGGCTGCGACGCCTGGCTCAACACCCCCCGCAAGCCGCTCGAGGCCAGCGGCACCAGCGGCATGAAAGCCGCGATCAACGGCGTGCCGCACCTGAGCATCGGCGATGGCTGGTGGGCCGAAGGGTTCACCGGCACCAACGGCTGGGTGATTGACGGCGGCGCGCCGCCGGACAACCAGGACGCGGTGGACGCCGCGGACGCCGGCGCGCTCTACCGCCTGCTCGAGGAGGAGATTGTCCCGGCCTTCTACGATCGCGACCGCTCGAACGTGCCCCACCGCTGGCTCGCGACCGTGAAGGAGGCGATTCGCACCGTGGCGCCCCGGTTCTCGGCGCGGCGGATGGTGAAGGAATACGCCTCGCGGCTCTACGCGCCCGCGCTGGCCAGGAAGTTGGAAGTCAGAAGCTAGAACCGGGACCTTAGAAGTTACAATCAGAGGATGTCACGCAAGCTGGTTGTCAAGGCGCGCTGCGCACTGTGCGGCGCCAAGGAGGTCTCGGAGCCGCGCGGTGAGGAAAAGTACTGCCGCGACTGCTGGGACAAGAAGATCGCGGTGGAAGAGATCGTCGCCCGCGAGTTCGCGATCAAGCGCTACATCCGCGCCCAGAGCGCGGAGAAATACCTCATCTACCACTCCACCCAGAAGCGTCCCTGCGGCCAGCTGATCGTGGTGGACGACGGCTACGACCTGTTCCTGACGCTGATGCTCTACCCGATGTTCGGCTGGGATGAGCCCGCCTACCACCTCGAAGGCGACCCGGAGGGACGCCTGTTCTCCGAGATCCTGGTCGACGTCATCGCCGCCGAAGTCATCGAGCCCTGGGGCGGTGGCAAATGGCACATGGAGATCTTCCGCTCGGTCGCGCCCGAGCCCGAAGACTGGAACGGGGAGATGTAATATAATTCCGCCGTTTTTGTCCTGTTTCTGCTTGTCCACTTCCGGGAGGAATTTATGATCCGCGCGCGCCTGACCCTTGCCGCGACGCTTGTCGGCGCCAGCCTGGTCGCCGCCCACGCTCAAACGCCAGCCGCCCCACCGATGACGTCGGTGCTCGCGGGCAAGAAGTTCACGCCGCCCTTCAAGGGTCAGGCGGAGCTCGACTACACCAAGCCCGTCACCAAGAACGAGAAGGGGATGGTTACCACCACCATCCTGGTCAGGAACAACGCCCCTGGACCGTTGCTCCGGCTGACCGTCGACGAGACGTGGTACGACGCCAAGGGCGGCCTCGTGACCGGCGGCAAGGGCGTGGTCAACCGCCTCGAGCCGGGCGAGGTGGCGACGGTGAAGATCGAGACGCCCTTCAACAAGGACATGAAGGCCAACAACTACAACTTCACCCACGCCAACGGCACGATCAAACCGCATGCGGTGCCGAAGCTGACCGTGGGCGGCGACAAGGAACCGGCAGCGAAACCGGCGGCAGCCAAGGCGGCAGCCAAGAAGAAGTAAGGAACGAGCGCTCGCCCTTTTTATTTGTCCGCTTTTTCGAACTTGACGTCCGTCACCGCCGCCTTGGGAATCGCCACGAGGTGATACGGAAACGTCAGGATCTGCGCGCTGATGCTGCCCGGCGCTGGAACCTTCTCCGCGTAGCGCACCATCAGCGCGCCGTTGCCCGCCGTGGCGCTGAGGATGGTCGTGCTGAAGCCGGCGCTCGGCCGGCTTCCCATGAACACGCCGACGACCATCTCCTTCGAGAAATCGACCGCCGGACGCGGTGTGTCCGGATGATGCTGCTGCCAGAGCTTCGTCCACTCCGCCTCGGTCCGCACCAGCACCCGCCTGGCCTCGTCGATATTGCTCTGGTCGCCCTTGTCGATCGTCCGCGTGCTCGGCGCTTCCAGCATCTGTGCCATCAGCGTAAGTCTGATTTCGTCCGGATTCACGGCGCGGGGTGGCTGCACGGGCATCGCCGCGAGCACCAGGCCCAGGACGATCATCGCGCCGGCGCCGGCAGCGGCGCCTCCACGGTGAACCGCAGTTCGCGCGCGACCGGCGGCGTCTTCCCCAGCCGCGATTTCGCCTCCACCTTCAGCACGTAGCTGCCGAGCGCCAGGTCCTTCAGCGGCACGCGCGTCGCGTAGCCGTAGCCGCCGCTCTTGCCCCCCAGGTCGGTGGAGTCGCGCACTTCGTCCGTCTTGAACAGTACTTTGCCCTCGTCGGTCGTCACCGTCGTGACGATGTCGACCTTGTGCGGCGTCGCGCCCGCGTTGTCGTAGACCTCGGTGAAGAGCGCGATCTCGTCGTTCTGCGGAAAGGCGCGCAGCGCGATCGGCGGGCCGGGCATCATCGGCTTGAGCTGCGCGTCCTGCTTCACCGTGGGGAAGGCCGAGCCGATCCCCGACGTCAGCACCAGACCGCTCATGCTGAACGGCGCTTTGGCGAAGTCGGGCACGTCCAGGTCGTACTGCACCGAGCCGACGTTGCCGCCGGACTGATCGTGCGCTGCGACCCGGAGCTGATATTTGCCGGGCGGGAGATCCAGCCGGTTCAGCATTCGCAAGCCGCTCTGCTCGATGCGCGCCTTGGTGTCGGGGCGAAGGTTGGTCAGCGCCAGCGAGTCGGTGTTGCCGCCCTTCACCTTCCCGTTCGCGTCGATCGCAATGTAGGAGAGGAGAATCTTGGAGTTCGGAGCGACCTTCATGTCGCGGCCGCGCAACTCGACGCCGAACAGCACCGACGCGTTCGGGGCCGTGCCTTTGAACGGCGAGGCGAACACGTGCATGGTCAGGCCGCTCACCGGCAGCGGGCTGTCGAGCGCCTCGCGCAGCTCCGGCGTCGACGGATTGTTGGTGGTGGCCTTGGGCGCATCGGCCTTCTTCGGCGTCAGGTAGGCCTTGCGTGAGCGGACGGTCAGCCCAGGCCGGGTGACACGGACTTCGATCTTGTTCGTGCGGCCCGGGCGCGCGTCGGGCGGATAGTACGCCAAAACGTAGTAGGAGCTGTTGTCCTCGACGATGCGTTGGAAGGCGGTCGCGAAGTCGTTCTTGTTGACCACGGCGAAACCGCCGGTTTCCTCGGACAGCGTCCGCAGGCTGTCCTGCGACAGCCGGAGCTCGTTCTGCAGCGAGCTCGAACCGACGCCGAGCGAGGTATCGTCAGGATAGGAGCCGATCTCGATCGACTCGTCGCCGAGGTCGGTCAACCCGCGCGGGTCGATCCCGTAGATCGCCACGTTGGCGCGGGTGGCCGCGCCGATCGCCTCGCGCGTCGCGTCCATCACCATCGAGGCGCTCTGATGCGTCGACCCGTTCTGGGGAATCATGTCGTTGATGTCGTAGTCGATCCCTTCGCTGACGAACAGGATCGCCTTGCGGCGGCCGTGCACCGCACCGAACCATTCGGCGACGTTGCGCAGCGTGTCGAGCGTCGAACGCGCGTTGAAGCCCCGCTCCGCATCGTCGGGATCGTTCAACGGGTCGCCCTGCTGGCGCATCGCGCGCGTGTTGTTGTACTCGTTGGTCTTGTTGGCCGTCGCGGAGTCCAGCTTGCGCCCCTGCGTCTTGTCGACGGCCGCGAGCAGCAGCCGCTTGTTGTTGGTGAACTCCTGGTTGGCGTTGCTCGGTCCCGCCGTGTGCACGACCGCCATCAGATCGTTCGCGCCAAGGCGGCGCTGGATGAACTGCTTGGCTGCGGTTTTTACCCGCACCGACCGGCCGAAGCGGGTGTGCATGTCGTCGATGACCATCACGTAGACGCGACCGTCGAACGGCTTTTCGTTGGTCCTCACGTCCGGCTCGATCGGCGCCGATGCGAACAGAGGCCGGTCTTCCCGGTCAACCGGGATGTCAACCATCGTGAAGTTGGTGATTGACTGCGACTTCCCGTCCTCGAGGACCTGGAAATCCTCTTTTTTCAGGTCGCGCACCAGACGCCCCTGGCGGTCGGTGACGACGGCGTCGACTTCGACGTAGTCCACGCGGACTTTGAAGGTCGGGGGCTGTTGAGCGGGCGGCTGCTGAGCGGGCGGTGCGGGAGCCTGCCCGGCCATCAACGCGGTGCCGGCCAGCAGCACGAGCAGCCCCATCAGTCGAACACGTGCATTCATGGTTACTCTCAAATCGATTATACGTCCCGGCCCCCTCCCGCCAGCGCGATCCGGGGGCGGTCCTCGCGCGAAGGCGGCTATACTGGAAGGCGATGTCCTCCTCCCAGGTGGCGGCCGGGCTCGACATCGGCGCGGTGCAGGCGGCTCTGCAGGCCGACGGCCTCGACGGCTGGCTCTTGTACGACTTTCGCGGCCTGAACCCGATCGCGGCCGACGTCACCGCTGTCGGCAAACAGGGCGGTCATCTCGCTACGCGCCGCTGGTACTACCTGATTCCCGCGACCGGCGAACCGCGCGGCCTCGTGCACAAGATCGAGAAGAGCTCGCTGGCGCACCTGCCGGGGTCGACCGCTCAGTATGCCGGGCGCGGCCAGCTCGAGGCCGGCCTCCGCGCGCTGCTCACCGGCATCCGCCGTGTCGCGATGGAATATTCCCCCGGCTGCGCGATACCCTACATCTCGCGCGTCGACGCCGGTACGGTCGAGTTGATCCGCCAGTCGGGCCCCGACGTGGTCTCCTCGGGCGATTTGATCCAGCGCTTCTCCGCCGTCTGGAATGCCGACGCGATCGAGACGCATCGCCGCGCGTCCGAGAAGCTGTATCACGTGAAAGATCAGGCCTTCGAGGCGATCGCGCGGCGGCTGCAGAACGGCATCGCGACCACCGAATACGATATCCAACAGCTGATGGCCGACTGGGTCCGGGACGCCGGGTTGGTCAGCGACTCCGATCCGAACGTGT
>DATASG010000164.1:0-2317 GCA_036269295.1 Vicinamibacterales bacterium
GATATTCTAAACGTGAAGTGCTGTTCACCGAGCCGACCTTTCTCTTCCTCTTCCTGCCGATCCTCCTCGCGCTCTACTTTGCGACGTTCTCCCGGGTGCACGGCGCGTACGCCAACTGGCTGCTCCTCATCGCGAGCGTGATCTTCTACGCGAAAGGCGGCGGCGCTTTCACGTGGCTGATGCTCGCCTCGATCGCGTTCAATTACTGGATGGCGATCCTCGTCGACCGGACGCGCGAGAGCGGCCGCGCGAAACAGGTGCTCGCCGCGGCGGTGGCCGTCGACCTCGTGGTCCTCGGCGTTTTCAAGTACGCGAACTTCTTCGCCGACAACGTCAATACCCTGCTGCTGGCGCTCGGCGTCCACCCCGTCGTTGCGCCGCGGGTGCTGCTGCCGATCGGCATCTCGTTCTTCACCTTCCACGCGATCTCCTACGTCATCGACGTCTCCCGGCGCGACGCCACGGCGCAGAAGAGTCCGGTGCACGCGGCCCTCTACCTGCTGCTCTTTCCGCAGCTGATTGCCGGGCCGATCATCCGCTACCGCGACATCGCCGATCAGCTGGCGCGGCGCGTGGTGTCGATCGACGACTTCGCCTACGGGGTCCGGCGGTTCGTGATCGGCCTCGCCAAGAAGGTCCTGATCGCGAACGTGGTCGCCGGCCCCGCGGACAGGATTTTCAGCCTGCCGGCGGCCGAGCTCTCCACCGCCCATGCCTGGCTCGGCATCGTCTGCTACACGCTGCAGATCTACTTCGACTTCTCCGGCTACTCGGACATGGCGATCGGCCTCGGGCGGATGTTCGGCTTCCGGTTCCCGGAGAACTTCCGCTGGCCTTACGTCGCCGCCAGCGTGACCGCCTTCTGGCGCCGGTGGCACATCTCGCTGTCGACGTGGTTCCGCGATTACCTGTACATCCCGCTCGGCGGCAACCGCGTCAGCCCGGCGCGCCGCTACTTCAACCTGGTGACCGTGTTCTTCCTCTGCGGCCTGTGGCACGGTGCGAGCTGGAACTTCGTGCTCTGGGGTCTGTGGCACGGATCGTTCCTGGTCATCGAGCGGCTCACCGCCAAGTCGCCAATTCGACAAGTCACCAACTTGCCGACTTCCGGTATCCTGGCGTGGCCGATCTGGCCGCACGTCTACACCATGGCAATCGTCATGATCGGCTGGGTGTTCTTCCGGGCAGAGACGTTGACCGGCGCCGTCGCCTTCCTGCGCTCGCTCGCCGGAATGACTGAGGCGGCGCCGACCCCGTACTCGGTCGGATGGTATCTGACGCCGGAGCTGTGGCTGGCGCTCGCGGCCGGCGCCATTGGATCGACGCCATGGGTGCCGGCGCTGGCGGCGCGGATCGACGATGGCCGCGGCTGGAGCGTGCCGCTCGTCAACACCGCCGCGCTGGTCGCGCTGCTGCTGTTGTCGATCATGAGCATGGCGGCGCGCACCTACAACCCGTTCATCTACTTCCGGTTCTGATCCGCGGATTACGCGGATTACACGGTTACGCGGATTACGCGGATTGCACGGATTAGACTGATGAAACGCCTGCTCGTCGTCCTGTTCGTGACCGTGATTTCGCTGCCGCTGGCGGCGAACCTCGCCGGGGTCGACGGCGCCGATCCCGGCGCCGAGAACCGTGAGCTCGCGGCGTTTCCGCGTCTGGATGGCACGCTCGCCTCGATCGCGGCGCTGCCGGCTGGATTCAGTGCCTGGTTCGACGACCACTTCGCCTTTCGGTCGCGGCTGGTACGGTGGTACGGCGAGAGCCGGCTCCTCATCCTCGGCACGTCGCCATCGGCGGCAGTCGTCAAAGGCGAACACGGCTGGTTTTTCTACGGCGACGACAAGTCGATCGAGGACTACGCCAACGTCGAGCCGATGACCGACGCGGCGCTGGCCAACTGGCGCGCGGCGATTCTCCGCGCCCGCGACTGGCTGAGCGCGCGGAACATCGCCTACGTCTTCACGATCGCTCCCGATAAGTACGTGATCTACCCGGAGGAGATGCCGCCGACCCTGACCCGCGTCGGCGACCTGTCGCGCGCCGATCAGCTGTTCACGGCGGTGCAGGACGCGGCCCTGGCTGTCGACGTGCGCGCCGCCGAGTTCGACGCCAAGGCGCGCGAGCGTGTCTACCAGCGGACCGACACGCACTGGAACGATCGCGGCGCGTTGCCGGCCTATCAGCAGATCATCCGCGCCGTGCGCCTGCGCGTGCCGGCGACGCCGCCGGTGTGGGTGCGCGATGATTTCATCGCCTCCGACCGCACGGTCGAAGGATTGGATCTCGCCGGCATGATGGGGCTGACGCGCGT
>DATASG010000165.1:0-3828 GCA_036269295.1 Vicinamibacterales bacterium
CTGGAGCAGGTGCGCAGCGATTCGGTCGCGTCGCGGACGTTCGCGGCGCGGCTGCTGGTCGGGTTCTCGCTGGTCGGGACGCTGCTCACGCTCATCGGGATCTACGGCGTGCTGTCGCTGTCGGTCGCGTCGCGCCGGCGCGAAATCGCGATCCGCACCGCCGTCGGCGCGCAGCGCCGTGACATTCGCAACCTGATCTTCGCTGAAGGATTCTGGCTGATTGGGGGTGGGCTGGCGGCAGGGACCGTCGCCGCGCTGACCCTGGCGCGCGTGCTGCGGGTGTTTCTGTTCGAGGTGGCGCCGACCGATCCGCTCACCTTGATCGGCGCGGGCCTCCTCTTCAGCGGCGTCGCGCTGGTCGCGTGCTGGATCCCGACGCGCCGCGCGACGAGCGTCGATCCGCTGGAGGCGCTGCGCGAGTAGGGTCGACCGAGACATGCGCGAGGGTCCGGCCAGGTACTACAGCATCGTCAAGAACGCGGCAGAGTCAGACTGATCCGGCGGTCGACGGCAGACGATACGTTCCGTAGGCCGGCATCGTCGCGTAGCCTTCCGCCACGAGGGCGCGATTGCCGAGGCCCGCTTCCTGCCTTGACAGGCCGGTCACGCGTGCCAGCTCGCCGGGAATGGTCATGCCCGCACCGGCGAGAAAGCCGCGAGCGATTTCGCGCAGCGCGACGCGCTGATTGACGCGCTGCCGCAGCGCGTCTGGAAAGCGCCCCACCGCGAGCGTCCAGATGTAGGTGAATTTGGGCTGGTAGAAGACCTGGCTCGGCACGACGATCATCGCCGCTTGCAGTTCGTCCATGGCCTTGGTGAACGCGGCGCGGTCCTTGATGCCGGAGTCGGCGCGCAGGTCAGCGGTGCTCATCTCCCATTCCCGGCGCAGCACCCGCAGCACCGCCTGCGCCTTCTTGCTCAGCCGCCTCGGTTCTTCCGCCTTGCGGACGCCCCAGATGGCGTGGAAGTGCGGAATCATCCGCGGCGCCAGGAACATCGCTTTCCCGCGCGCGAGCTTGGCGTAATAGACCTGGCCGCGGGCGATGATTTCGTCCTTGAGCACCCAGGTGAGGGACGCTTCCTCATCCTTCTGCACGTTGCGCGGCATGACCGCGTCGCGGCGCCCGCAGACCGCGACGTAGAGCGAGGGTCCCGGCCGGCGGCAATCGGTCAGGCAGGCGGCGAAGCCGACCTGCTCGATGAAACGTTCGGCTTCGGCAGCGGTCTGGACCAGCCGCATCCCCTCGCGCCGCCAGTGCTGATCGCGATGGTCCTCGATGTCTTCCGGAATCTCCGGCCGCGGTCGCATGACTCCCGTCAGGATATCCGCCATTTGGGTCCCGGTCCCATGCGAGAATGACGCGTATGCGCTCAGCTGTGGCGGCCACCGCGGCGATGGTCGCCGCAATGTTGGCCGGCGCGACCGCGGCATCGATGGGCCAGCTGACGGAGCGACCGTTGTCCGGCGCGCTGACGCACGCCGCCATCGGCTACTACACCAGGCCGGCGCGGGACCTGGTCAGCGCCCTGAATCGCTCGGTCGAGGAAGGCAACGTCCATCTCGACTACGACGAAAGCACCGGCTACCTGCGGCCGGTGTTGCGGGCGCTGCAGCTGCCGGTGGAATCGCAGATGCTGGTGATGTCGAAGACCGGCATCCAGGCGCTGTACACGAGCCCCGCGAACCCGCGCGCGATCTTCTTCAACGACGCGATCACAGTCGGCTACATCCGCGGCGCGCCGCTGCTCGAGATCGCGGTTCAGGATCCGGAGCAGGGCGTGCTCTTCTTTACGATTGACCAGAAGCCGCAGTCGCGCCCGTCGATCGAGCGGCGGGCGAACTGTCTGACGTGCCATCAGAACTACAGCACGCTCCACGTGCCCGGGCTGCTCGCGCGGAGCGTCTTCATGGCGCCGGACGGGCTGCCGCTGTCGCAGTTCGGCAGCTACGACGCCGACGATCGCACGCCGTTCCGGCGACGATGGGGCGGCTGGTACGTGACCGGCGGCGACGGCGCCATCGCGCACCTCGGCAACGCGGTCGTGACCGACACCGAAAAGCACGAGGCGATCGTCTCCGACAGCACCCTGCATCGGATTGCGCCGGATGCGTTGTTCGATGGGCGAGGGTACCTGTCGGCCCAGAGCGACATCGTCGCGCTGATGGTGTTCCAGCACCAGGCGCACATGATGAACCTGATCACGCGCGCCGGTTGGGAGGCGCGGATGGGTGCGGGTCCGGCTCGGGACACGATTCACGAGCTGGTGGACTACCTGCTGTTCGTCGACGAGCAACCGCTGACGGCGGCGGTCAAGGGCACCTCGGGGTTTGCCGAGCCGTTCGCGTCGCAAGGACCGGCGGACAGCCGCGGTCGATCGCTGCGCCAGCTCGACCTCGAGCATCGCCTGATGAAGTATCCCTGCAGCTTTCTGATCTACTCCGCGGCCTTTCGCGCCCTGCCGGACGATGTGCGCGGCGCCATCTACGACCGTGTATGGGATGTGCTCGCCGGTCGAGAGACGGCGGCGAAATATGCGCGCCTCACGGAACCCGATCGCCGCGCGGTGATGGAGATCCTGCAGGAGACGCTGCCGGACCTGCCGGGCGCGCTCCGGCACTAAGCTCGGTCGAAGGGTGCCCTTACGCGTTGATTCCTCCATGAAGAGGAGGAGTTCAACGCGCAAGGGCACCCTTCGACACGCATACGGAGCACGCGCTAGGAGGCCGCGGCGCGGCCGCGTCGGGCGGTCGGGCGGCGGTCGCTCTTCTGTTGCCGGTGGATGTGCGCGCTGTCGACCATCTTGCGGCAGGTCGGGCAGCGATAGGCGATCTCCACGTCGGCCCCGCACGCATCGTGCACGAACGTCCAGGACGCGCCGAGATGGCGCGCGCCCCAGATGCCGAGGGCGCGGACCACCGGACGCAGTTCGAGCCCCTGCTGGGTCAGGGCGTATTCGGCCCGCGGCGGATGCTCCGAGTACAGCCGCCGCGACACGATGCCGTGCTGCTCGAGCACCTTCAGGCGGTGGGAGAGCACCGCCGGGGCGACGCCGCTCAGGGAAGCGCTGAAGTCCTGGAACTTCCTCGGCCCCATCAGGAGATCCCGCACGATCAGCAACGTCCAGCGCTCGCCGAGAAACTCCAGCGAGCGCGCCACCGGGCACGATTGCCCGTACTTCTTCGGCATGCCGCCAGTATACGCTTGATTATTAAAAAAATAGTGACTACTATTTTCATCACTTGAACATCTCCGCCCTGTTCGTCCGCCGGCCGATCGCGACCAGCCTGCTGATGCTCGCGATCGCGCTGTTCGGCGTGCTCGCCTACGCGGCGCTGCCGGTCAGCGACTTGCCGTCAATTGACTTCCCGACGCTGAGCGTGGCCGCCGGCCTGCCCGGCGGCGATCCGGAGACCCTGGCATCGAGCATCGCCAGCCCGCTGGAGCGCCAGTTCACCGCGATCGCCGGTCTCGACTCGATGACCTCGTCGAGCGCGCTCGGGACCACCAGCGTTACGCTCCAGTTCGATCTCGATCGCAGCATCGACGGCGCCGCCGTCGACGTCCAGACCGCGATTGCCGAGGCGCTGCCGCTGCTTCCGCCCGGGATGCCGACGGCGCCGACCTTCCGCAAGGTCAACCCCGCCGACCAGCCAATCTTCGTCGTCGCCCTGAGCTCCGACACCCGGCCGCTGTCGGAGATTGACGGCTTTGCCCAGACGCTGATCGCGCCGCAGATCGCCGCCCTGAGCGGGGTCGCCCAGGTGAACGTGCTCGGCGGCCAGAAATACGCGGTCAGGGTCCAGGTCGATCCCGATCGCCTGCGCGC
>DATASG010000166.1:0-3869 GCA_036269295.1 Vicinamibacterales bacterium
ACGCGTTCGGGCGCCTCGACCCGCTGCTCGTACCGACCGCGGCGGCGTTCGAAGCGATGCGCGCGTCCCGGGAGGAGCTCGCGCGCGTGCGCGCGGCGGCGACCGATCGCGAATCGCGCCTGGACCTGATCACGTTTCAACTCGGCGAGATGGATCGCGCCAATCTCGGGAGCGTGTCCGCGGGCGAGACGGGCGAGGATCTCGAGCTGACCGCGACACGGAAGGTGCTGGCGAGCGCCGAGCGGGTCGAGCGGCTCTGCGCCGAGAGCTACGCCTCGCTTTACGACAGCGACGATGCGATTCTGGCGAATCTGGGAACGGTGTGGCGCCGCGTCGCGGAGCTGGCGGAGCTCGATCCGCAGTTCAAGCCGTTCCTCGACTCGCGCGACGGGATTAAATCGCAGCTCGAGGATCTCGCCGGCTTCCTGCGCGCCTACGCCGATGACATCGAGGCCTCACCCGAGCGCCTCCAGCAGGTCGAGGAGCGGCTGGCCGTCCTCGAGCGGCTCAAGCGCAAGTACGGCCCGACGCTCGCCGACGTGGTCGCGCGCCGCGACGCGCTGAGGCGGGAGGTCTCCGACCTGTCGAGAGGCGACGAGCGCATTGCCGAACTGGAGCGCGAGCTGGCGACCGCGCGCGCCGCGTTCCTGGCCGCCGCTGAGAAGCTGTCGAAGGAGCGCCGCCGCATCGCCAGGGAGTTCGCCACCCGGCTCGAATCGCTGGTCGCGGAGCTGGCGATGGAGCGCACGCGCTTCGACATCCGGTTCGGCGACGGTCCGCTGCCGGAACCGGAATGGAGCGCGCGCGGCATCGATGCCGCCGAGTTCTTCGTCTCGCCGAACCTTGGCGAGCAGCTGCGGCCGCTCGCGCGCATTGTTTCGGGCGGCGAGCTGTCGCGTATCATGCTCGCGATCAAGACGCTGACCGCGACCACGCGTCACGGCTTCAGTGACGCGACCGATCGTCCGCCCAGCACCTCGGCCCCCGGGCTGATCTTCGACGAGGTCGACGCCGGCATCGGCGGGCGCGTCGCCGACGTGGTGGGACGCAAGCTGCGCACGCTCGGCTCCGCGTTCCAGGTCCTCTGCATCACGCACCTGCCGCAGATCGCGGCCTACGCGGACACGCATTTCGAGATCGAGAAGACGGTCGAGCGCGGTCGCACGCGCACGACGGTGCGGCGCCTCGAGGGTCGCGGCCGCATCGACGAAGTCGCGCGGATGCTCGGCGGTGAGGCGATCAGCGACGGCCTCAGGGAATCGGCGCGCGAGATGCTCGCGGAGCGGGCGAAGGCACAGGCGGGACCGGCGGCGAAAGCGAAAGGCGAAAGGCGAAAGTCCTAGGGAATGGCGAGAAAATACCTCATCGAGACCTTCGGCTGCCAGATGAACGTCCACGACTCCGAGCGCATGGCCGGGCTGCTCGAACAGGCGGGATACGAGGCGACCGAAGACGCGGCGGACGCCGACCTGCTGGTGATCAACACCTGCAGCGTCCGCGAACGCGCGGAGGACAAGCTCTATACGCGCCTCGGCGAGCTGCGCCAGCTCGCCGCCGAGCAGGGTCGCAAGCCGGTTGTCGCCGTGGCCGGCTGCGTGGCGCAGCAGGAAGGCCAGGCCATCCTCAAACGATCGGCCGGCGTCGCCGACGTCATCCTCGGCACGCAGGCGATTCGCCGCCTGCCGATGCTGGTCGAACAGGCGGCCGCCGAGCGGCATCCGGTCATCAACCTGGACCCGTTCGACGATGTGACGTTCCCGCTCGGCGTCACCAGGCGCAACGATCCGTTCAAGGCCTACGTCACGATCATCGAAGGCTGCAACGAGTTCTGCAGCTTCTGCGTCGTGCCGTACACGCGCGGCCATGAACGGATGCGGCCCAAGGCCGACATCCTGGCGGAGGTCCGGGAGGCCGTGGCCACGGGGCATCGCGAGGTCCAGCTGCTGGGCCAGATCGTCAACCACTACGCCGCGCCGGACGACCCGGGCTGCGACTTCAGCGGCCTGCTCGAAGCGGTCCACGAGATCGACGGCCTCGAGCGCATCCGCTTTGCCAGCCCCCATCCGCGCCATGTCTCCGCGCGTTTCCTGCAGACCATGGCCAGGCTGCCGAAGATCTGCCGTCACCTGCACTTGCCGGTGCAGTCGGGATCGACCCGGGTGCTCGAGGCGATGCGGCGGCGCTATACGCGCGACAGCTACCTCGAGCTGATTGCGCAGATCCGCGAGTCGCTGCCGGACGTGGCCCTGTCGACCGATATGATCGTTGGGTTCCCTGGCGAGACCGACGCTGACTTCGACGAGACGATGACGCTGACGGCGAACGTCCGGTATCACAGCATGTTCTCGTTCAAGTATTCGCCCCGGCCCGATACCCTGGCCGACCAGCGGCTGGCCGACGATGTGCTTGAGGAGGACAAGACGCGGCGCATCGTCGCGCTGCAGGCGCTGCAGCGGGAGATTCAGTCCGAGTTGAACGGACGGATGGTCGGGCAGACGGTCGATGTGCTGGTCGATGCGGCCAGCCGGCGGCGGGACGTGGAGCTGTCGGGACGGACGGGCACCAACGTGGTTGTCAACCTGCCGGGGCCGGCAGCCTGGATCGGCCGGACGCTGCCGATCCACATCGAGCGGGCGGGCCCGCACAGCGTCTGGGGGCGAATGGCGGACACATGCAAATCGAGATGAGCATCAAGGGGCTGATGGTCGATCCGGTGACGAACACGCCAATCGTCATCCTGCGCGACAAGGAGGGGCAGAAGGTGCTGCCGATCTGGGTCGGCATCTTCGAGGCGAACGCGATCGCGCTGCAGATCGAGAACATCGCCACGCCGCGTCCGATGACCCACGACCTGCTCCGCAACGTCATCCACGATCTCAAGGCCGAGGTCCAGAAGATCGTCGTCTGCGACCTTCAGGAGAACACGTTCTACGCCCTCATCTACCTGGCGCTGAACGGCGGCACGGTGGCGATCGACGCCCGCCCGAGCGACGCGATCGCGCTGGCGCTGCGCACGCGGGCGCCGATCTTCGTCGAGGACACGGTGATCGACAACGCCAAGACCGTCGACTTCACGACCGAGCAGGCGGACTCCGACCGCCTGCACCAGTGGCTGGAGAGCCTCGACCCGGACGATCTCGGCAAGTACAAGATGTAAACGCGGCCGCCGGCCGCCGTGAGTCTGCTAGAATGGCCGCCGGTTCCCTGGGACCCCCGGCCATCCATGATCGTAGCCATCGCCAATCAAAAAGGCGGCGTCGGCAAGACCACGACCGCCATCAACCTTGCGGCAGCGCTGGCCTTGCGCGGCAAGCCGACGCTGCTCATCGACCTCGATCCGCAGGCCAACAGCACCATGTCCTTCCTCGACATGGCGCAGGTCTCGACCAGCGTCTACGACGCCATCGCCGACCCGGCGACGGCGCTCGAGGACGTCATCGTCGCCTCGCCGGTGGCCAACCTGTCGATCGCGCCGTCGCGGATCGCGCTCGCCAAGCTCGAAGCGAAGCTGGTGGGGGAGATGGACGCCCACTTCCGGCTGAAGGACAAGATCGAGCCGATCGGGAGCCGCTTCCCCCAGATCGTCATCGACTGCCCGCCGACCCTCGGTCTGCTGACCGTGAACGCGCTGGTCGCGGCGACGCACCTGCTCATCCAGATCCAGTCCTCCTACTTCGCGCTCGAAGGCACAGACGATCTGCTGGAGACGATTGAAAAGGTGCGGGCGCGCCCCAACCCGGCGCTCAAGATCCTGGGGGTCGTGATTACCATGCACGACAAGCGCACGGCGCTGGCCCGCGACATCCGGGCGCAGATCCAGAAGGTCTTCGGCGGCAGGTGTTCAAGACGGTGATTACCAAGAGCGTCCG
>DATASG010000167.1:0-9804 GCA_036269295.1 Vicinamibacterales bacterium
GTTCTGGCTCGCGCTGCGGTTCGCCTCGGCTCGCAACGAAGCAACGGCCCGCGCCCTGTTCTACGGCTCGATCACGTACCTCCCGCTGCTCTGGATCGCGATGATCGCTGACAAACGATAGCCGTCAGCCCTCAGCTTTCAGCCGTCAGCTCGCCGTTCGGCGCTGAGGGTTTTTCGGCAGAGCTGAGAGCTGAAAGCTGAAAGCCGAGAGTTGAAAGTTGAGAGTTTGACGACCTGATGATCTCCGTCCATGACCTGCCGGCCGTCAACGCCAGCTTGAACGCGCTGTCCGGCGTCCTCCTCCTCTGCGGCTACGCGCTGATTCGCCAGCGCCAGATCAATCTCCACCGCAAGGTCATGATCACGGCGTTCGCAACGTCGTCGCTGTTCCTCATCTGCTACGTCGTCTATCACGTGCAGGTCGGTTCGGTGCCGTTTCCCCGTCAGGGATGGGTGCGAACCCTCTACTTCACGATCCTGATCACGCACGTGACGCTGGCTGCGACGGTGCCGGTGCTGGCGATCATCACCCTGACGCGCGGGCTGAAGGGCCGCTACCCGCAGCACCGCCGTATCGCGCGCTGGACTCTTCCTATTTGGATGTACGTCTCGGTGACCGGCGTGCTGGTCTACGTGCTGCTGTACCAGCCGACCTGGCTTCTTTGATCTGGTAATTACCCGGTTACCGATTGCCCGATGATTACCCGGTTACCCAATTCAGTAGAGCAGATACTTCGCCCGCACGAGCCGCCACGCCGCTTCGTCGGCGGCCCACGACGAAGCGATCGCCGCTGGATCGGCGCCGGCGCGAATCTTCTCGAGCATCGCCCTCGGCCCGAACAGCGCCGCAGCATCCTCGAGCGTGAACTGTTGTCCGTACCGCTTCCATAGGATTGACGCGATTTCCAGTCCGACTCGGACCGGACGCAGCCGATCGCGATCGGTGACGATCAGAAACACGCCGTGGCACACCTGGCCACCGAGCTTCGCGCCGGCCGCGGGCGTGAAGGTGACGGGATAGAAGCGGACGCCTGGCAGCGCGCGTCCGTTGAGCGCGGCCGCCAGCGCCGGGCCGTCGATCCATGGCGCACCCAGTTGCTCGAACGGCGTGTCGGTGCCGCGCCCCACCGAGATGTTGGTCCCTTCGATCGCGCCGACGCCAGGATAAACCGTCGCGGCGATCAGGTTGCGCAGGTTCGGCGACGGGTTGACCCACGCGACCCCCGTTTCGTCGAACCACTCGTCACGCCGCCAGTTCTTCATCGGCACGACCGTGAGGTCCGCACCGATCCGCCCCTCGCCGTTGAACAGCCGCACCAGCTCGCCGATCGTCAGGCCGTGCCGCACCGGCATCGGCAGATAGCCCACGTACCGATTGCCGCCCGCGTCCTGAGACGCGCCCTCGACGTCGGACCCGTCGATCGGGTTGGGCCGATCGAGCACTACCACCGGTAGTCGCCGCTTCACCGCCTCCTCGAGTACGTAGGCGACCGCGACCGGGTATGAATAGAACCGGACGCCGACATCCTGCAGATCGACGACGATGACGTCGAGACCGTCGAGCATGGCGGACGTGGGGCGCAGCGTCTGGCCGTAGAGCGAGTGAATCGTGACGCCGGTCTTCTCGTCGCGCGACGAACCGACCCGCTCGTCCACCTCGCCGCGGATGCCGTGCTCCGGGCTGAACAGCGCGGCGAGCGTCACACCGGGTGCCTTCGACAGCAGATCGATCGTGCTGACGCCGTCGCGCGACCTCCCTGCCTGGTTCGTGAGCAGGCCGACGCGCTTGCCGCGCAGCGGTGCGAAGTTCTCGGCCGCGAGCACGTCGATGCCGGTCAGCGTCGGCTCGTGCCGCACGACGGCTGTCGGCGGGCGTGGGGCGCTTGAGAAAGCCGAGCGTGGTGAGGGCGAGGGAAGAGTGCGGGCCACATCGGCTGGGGATAACAGAGCCGCGGCGGCAATCGTCGCGACCTTGCCGCGCAGCGCGGTCACGTCGCCCTTGCCGTCGGGGTGGACGCGGTTCGACAGAAAGACCACGTAGCTCCTGGTGCCCGGGTCGAGCCACAGCGACGTGCCGGTGAACCCGGTGTGTCCGAAGGATCCGATCGGAAACAGCTCGCCGCGGTTCGACGAGTACGGCGAGTCGATGTCCCACCCGAGCCCGCGCACCGCTCGCATCTCCACCGGCGTCGACACCGATGTCATCCGGGCGACCGTGGCCGGCGACAGAATCCGCGCGGCGCCAAGCCGCCCGCCGTTGAGCAGCATGCGACAGAAGCGCGCCAGGTCCCCGGCGGTGCTGAATAGCCCCGCGTGACCCGCGACGCCGTCCATGCGGCGCGCAGTCGGGTCGTGGACCACGCCGCGCAGGAACGGCACCGCCGTCGAGGTGCATGGCCAGGCGAGCACGGCGCATGCCTCGGTGGGCGCGATCCGCGAGCGCCACGACTCCGGCGGCAGGAAGGCGGTCTCTTTCATACCCAGCGGATCAAAGACATGCGCGGTCGCGTAGCGGTCGAGCCGCTCGCCGCTGACGCGGCGCACGATGTCCCCGAGCAGAAAAAAGTTGATGTCGCTGTAGACGAATTGCTCGCCCGGCGGCGATGCCGGCACTTCCTCGGAGGCGCGGCGGATGGCTTCGTCGGCGCCGTGAAACTCCACCTCCAGTTCGAGATCGGGCCGCAGCCCGGAGGTGTGCGTCAGCAGTTGTCGAATGGTGATCGCGTCCTTGCCGTGGCGCCCGAACTCCGGAACGAACTGAACGACCGGATCGCTCAATCGAATGCGCCCCTCCTCCACCAGCTTCATCACGCTGGTCGTCGTCGCCACCACCTTGGTCAGCGAGGCAAGATCGAAGATGGTGTCCTCCGTCATCGACTCCGGAGACGGCCTGACCGCGCGCTGGCCGAACGCCTGGTGATAGACGACGGCGTCGCCGCGGCCGACGAGAATGACCGCGCCGGGCAGCTCGTGGCGCGCGATCGCGGCCTCGACGATCGGGGCAATCGGCGCGAAACCGGCGCTCGATTCGGCGGCCGGCGCTGGCGTTTGCGGAACCGCTCCGGCCACGGAAACCAGGCCCGCCAGCGAGAGGGCGGCGAAGGAATGTTTCACGGAATTCAATATATACTGAACCTTTACAGGGGGTTTTGAGCATGCGTCAGCGTCTTTATCTGTCCAGCTGTGTGCTGGCCGCACTGTTCATCGTGGCCTTGGCAGGCTCCGCGGTTGCACAAACGGGCCGCGTCGGCGGCGTCGTCAAAGACGAAGCCGGCAACCCGATCAAGGGCGCCACCGTGACGGCGGACAATCCGAGCGCGTCGCCGAGCAGCTTCACGGCGACCACGGACGACAAGGGCCGCTTCTCGATCATCGGGCTGAAGTCGGGGTCGTGGTCGTTCGCGGCGCAGGCGCCGGGCTACGGCCCGGAAGCCGGCAAGCTGCAGGTGTCCACTATCGGCGCACCCAACCCGCCGCTGACCTTCACGATGAAGAAAGGCGGAGCCGCCGGACCGACAAGCGCGCTGGGCGGCACCGCCGCCAAGGATCTGCAGGCCGATCTGCAGGCCGCGGATTTGCTCTACAACTCGGCGAAGTACGACGAGTCGATCGCCGCCTACCGGCAGATCATGGTCAAGGCGCCGGCGCTCAGCGTCATCAATCTGCAGATCGCCGCGGCCTATCGCAATAAGAAGGAATACGACAACGCCATCGCGGCCTACAACGACCTGCTCAAGGTCGACCCCACCAATGACAAGGCGATTGTCGGGCTCGGGATGACCAATCTCGAGAATGGCGACCTCAAAGCCGCCGAGGATACGCTGACCAAGGCCGCCCAGGGCCCGAAGCCGACGCGTGAGGTGTTCTACAACCTCGGCGAGGTGAAATTCTCGAAGGGCCAGACCGACGAAGCGGCGACCTGGTATCAGAAGGCGGTGGACCTCGATCCGTCGTGGGGCAAGCCGATCTTCAAGCTCGCGCTCGTTCAGCTGAACAAAGGCGACAAGGACGCGACCATCAAGATGCTGGAGAAGGTGATCAGCGCCGATCCGACATCGCAGGAAGCCGCGCAGGCAAAGACGGTCATCGAGCAGCTCAAGAAGTAACACGGGTGTGTCCCGTCCCCTCCGATTCACGTTCATCCTCATCCTGGCAGGGCTCGGTACCGGTCTAGCTGCGGTTGGCGGCTGGCGCTACGCGCGTGCGTCGGCGCCGGTCAGCGGACCGATCATCGTCATCTCGATCGACACGCTGCGGGCGGATCATCTGCCGGTGTACGGCTACACCAAGGTGAAGACGCCGGCGATCGACGCGCTCGCCGCCGATGGCGCCGTGTTCGAACGCGCCTACTCGCACGCGCCGCAGACGCTGCCGGCGCACGCGTCGATGCTCTCGGGACAGCTGCCCTTCGAGTCCGGGGTCCGCGACAATGTTGGCTTCACCGTCAGGACCGGTGAGCGGTTGCTGCCGCAGATGCTGCGCGAGCGCGGATTCGCGACCGGCGGCATCGTCTCGGCGTACGTGCTGCGCAAGGAGACGGGCATCAGCCAGGGGTTCGACTTCTTCGACGGCGAGATGCCGCCCAGCTCCCCCGAGCTCTCGATCGGCCAGATCCAGCGCGACGGCGGCGAATCCGAGAAGATCGCCGAACATTGGCTTGACACCGTCGGCACCTCGCGTGCGTTTCTGTTTCTCCATCTCTACGAGCCGCACAAGCCGTACTCGCCGCCGGCGCGCTTCGCGGCCTACGCGCCGTACGACGGCGAGATCGCCTACAGCGACGAAATCGTCGGCCGCCTGGTGAAGTACTTGAAGTCGCACCAGCTCTACGACCGTTCGACCATCGTGCTCGTGTCCGATCACGGCGAAGGGCTCGGCGATCATGGCGAGCAGGAGCACGGCCTGTTCGTCTACGACGAGGCGATCCACGTCCCGCTCGTCATCAAGCAGGAGGGCAACGCCGGCGCCGGCCGCCGGATCGCCGACCTGGTGCAGCACATCGATCTGGTGCCGACGATCCTCGAGCTGGTGAAAGCGCCGGGCGCCGGGAACTTGCGCGGCCGCTCGCTCAAGCCGGTGCTCGACGGTTCGGGCACGCTCGAACCAGCCTCGGTCTACTCCGAGGCGCTGTACTCGCGCTATCACTTCGGGTGGAGCGAACTGACCGCATTGACCGACGAGCGCTATCGCTACATCAAAGCGCCGCGGGAGGAGCTGTACGACCTGGCCCGCGATCCGCGAGAGCGGAGCAACATCGCCGACCAACGGCCGCAGCCGCGCCAGGCGCTGCGGGGCGCGCTCGATCGCGTCGCCGCCGGCGCGTCCATCCCGACGCCGGCTGACGTGCCGCCCGAGGCGCGCGAGCGGCTGCGGGCGCTCGGCTACGTCGGCGTCCAGACCGAGGTCTCGACCAGGCCCGGCGAAGAGCTGGCCGATCCGAAGGACAAGCACGAGATCCTCGAGCGCTACCGCGCCGCGGTCGATTTCGCCGGCCAGCGCCAGTGGCCGCAGGCGATCGCGCTCCTGCAGGAGATCCTGCACGACGACCCGGAGATGGCCGACGTGTGGAGCCAGCTGGCGGTGTTCGCGACCCGGCTGGACCGCTTCGACCTGTCGGTCGACGCCTATAAGCACTACATCGCGCTGAAGCCGCAGGAGCCGACGGCCTACATCGGCGTCGCCGCCGGCCTGCTGAAGCTGCACAAGCTCGACGAGGCGAGAGAACAGGCTGGCCTTTCGGTGGAGGTCGCGGCCGAAAGCGACCATCGCTCCAAGGCCTCGGCGCACGAGATGCTCGCCAGGATCGCGCTCGCCAGGCACGACGCTGACGCGGCGCGAGCCGAAGCGGAGCTGGCGCACACCGAAGATCCGACACTGCCGCTGCCGATCTACGTCGACGCGCGCCTGCTCTACGACCAGGGAAAGTACGTCGATGCCCTGCCGGGCCTGCTGCAGGCCGGCGCGGTGCTGAAGAAGTCTGGGTCGATGCAGATCAACGAGCTGCATTTCTACACCGCCGACACGCTGGCCCGCCTGGAGCGCTATGCGGAAGCCGAGACCGAATTCATCACCGAGCTGGAGTATTTCCCGCAGAACATCCGCGCTCGCGGCGGCTTGGCGATGCTCTATCAAGCCGGCGACAAGCCGGAGGCCGCGGCCCAGGTGCTGGATGACATGCTGCGCATCACACCGACGCCAGACAGCTACGCGCTCGCCGCGCGGCTTTACACGATGTTCGGCAACCGCAAGCAGGCGGAAAGCGTGCGCGCCGAAGGGCGGCGTGCGGCAAGAATTGGAATTCAGAAGTAGGAATTGCGGCGTTAGAACACAAACCGCACGCCGAGCCGAGCCACCCGTGGGTTCATGATCTCGAGCGTCTGTCCGAAGCCAGTCGCTCCGGTGAGTCGCGCGTCGTACTGCCTGGACAGCACCGTCGCCGAGTTCAACACATTGAAAAGGTCGATGTCGATCGCCAGCTTCGCGCTGCCGAACATGAACGTTTTCTCGACCCGTCCGTCGAGCGAGGTCACCGCCGGCAGCCGGAACGCGTCCACCGCTGGCGCGATCAGCACCGTCTTGCGCCCGAGCGGGTCGCCGGTCGCCACGTTGCTCTGGAAGAATGGCTCCGCGTAGCCCTGACGCGAGATCACGCTGGCCGCGACGCTCACACCCCAGTACACCTGATACAACCCGTTGGCGCTGATCTGGTAGGCGGGCGCGACCATGTAGACACCGTTTCCCCCGCTGCTGGTCGCGGCTCGCGCGACCGGTCCGCCATCTACTTGCGCGCCGGCGAACGGGAAGGCCATTGACGGCGACGGCGCGGGTGTCGGATCGAGAATCGCCTTCGACGGATCGTCGAAGTACTCGCGCCAGCTGTTGGTCGAGAGCCCGACGCGGGCGGCCCACCGGTTCGACAGACGCTTGGTCGCGCCGACCTCCAATCCGACATAACGCTGGTGGTAGCCGTCGCGAACGGTGAACACCTCTCCGCCTCCAGGCGGAAGAGCGGCGGCGCTCAAGGCGTACAGCGGCACGCTGTAGGAGCCTATCTCCGCAGCCGTACCGGTAAGGATCCCAGCCCGCGTGTAGTTCGCCTGGGTCACGCCGACAAGCGGCGTCCACGACAGGTCCTGCATCCGCCGGTAGGTGACGCTGCCGCTCACCGAGAACCGAGGCGTCAGCTCCCGGTCGACGCCCGCCACCAGCTCGTGCGTGATCGGCGGAGTGGTTCCGGCGGCGACCCGATTGATCGCGGCGCTCGGGTTCTTCGGGTCGAAGCCCGTGGCTCCCTGCAGCCCCTGCGCGGTCAGGATTTCGCTGAGCTGCGCAACACCGTCGCCGTTCTTGTCGATCGCGTTGTAGGTCGCGTAGGCGTACTGCACCGGCGAGACGAACGCCGCCTGCGCGGCCGGCAGTTGCGAGGCAAACATCGCGTAGCTGCCCCTGACGATCGTCCGGCGCGCCTCGTCGAGCGCCACCGTCACGCCGACGCGCGGCGTCAGCTTCGTCCAGACGAAGACGTCGTCGATCGCCGGGCTGGAGACTGCCGGCAGCAGCATCTCGAAGCCGGAGACGGCGGCTACCGAGCTCGGCGCGACCGAGGATGTCTGACGGTCGTAGCGGACGCCACCAGTCAGCGTCACGCGCCCGCGCGAGACCGTGTCGCTGACATAACCGCTCAGGTACTCAGCAACGGTGTTCGACTGGTAGTCGCGTGACACCTGCGCCAGCATGTTCGGGTAGCCGTTCCAGATCGACACCACGTGGCTGCCGGGCCACGTCTGTTGCGTATCCACGGCAGATCGCCGCCACGAGCCGCCCGCCTTCACCTGGTGGATACCGTGGAAATAGGTGACGTCGCCCGCTCCAAAATGCTGCGGCTTGGCGCTCTGGTACTGGAAATAGGTGTTGTGCGCGACGCCGCTGTCGTCGACGTAGTAGTTGGTGGTGAGGCCCCCGACGGGAGTCAGCAGAAAGCCGCTATCGATGTATGCGCCCCTGGCAGAGATGAACACGTTCTCGCGCAGAACGAAGTTTCCCTCGCCCTTGTAGTATTTCGATGGCCCGGTCTGGTCCCAGGTCGTCTCCGGCAGACGTGTCGGGCTCGCGCCGCGGCCATCTCGGGTCTTGTTGTTTTCGTAGAAGGTGAAGCTGCCGCGAACCGCGTCGTTGAGCTTGGCGTCGGCCTTGAACGCATTGTTGCTGAACTGCGTGCTGTCGGCGGTACCCGTCAGGGTGATCAGGTCAATCGCCGTCCTCGCCATCGTTCCCCACACCCAGACGACGTCCTGCAGCAGCGGACCGCCGAGATCGAAGCCGTAGTCTTGGTACTTGTCGGTCCGGTTGCCTTTGCCGGTCACGTCGCCAAGCGCGTCGGACAGCGACTGGGGAAAATTCACGTCCTGGAGCTTGTCGTCCGAGAAGTAGAAGCGGCTGTCGGCGTGCGGCGAGCTGAATCCCTTCTTCAGCACCATGTCGACCTGGACGCCCGCCGTCGAGCGCTGCACGTCGGCGCCGCCGGTGGTCACCGCCATCTCCTGCACGCTGTCGAGATCGAAATAGAGGGCAGACGCGCCCGTGGACTCCGGCCGAACCACCGCGCTGTCGCCGGCGTCGGTCACGGGAACGCCGTCGAGGTTCCACGTGTTGTCGCTCGCCTGGGCGCCCTTGGCGTTGTAGTTGGACTGCTGGCCGGATTCCGACCCGCCGATGTTCACGCGATCGAGGTAGACCGTCGGGACGGTCTGAAGCATGGCCCAGGGATCGCGCGCGTTCGGTGTCTCCTGCAAGTCGTCTGCGCTCAGGTGCGTCGTCATCACCCCTGGCGTGGGACCGATCGTCGGCGCCAACGCCGCGCGGGTGGCGGTCTCCGTGGCGCCGGCGGCGCCCATCGACACCACGACGCGGGTGCGTTCGCCGCTGAGGACTGAAACGTCGCTCGTCGTCGAGGGCGGGACTCCCTTCATCGTGACCGTGAGGCCATAGATCCCGACCGGCAGATCCGCGAAGTGCGCCTCCCCATGCGCGTCCGAGGTTTGCGCCTGTCCGATCGGTCCGGCCACCTCCACCTTGGCGCCGGCCACGCGGGCACCAGCCGAATCCTCAATCGAAACGTCGATGCGTCCGGTGAATACCTGCGCTCGCGCCGGCGCCGCGAGGCCGAGCGCGAGCATCAATGCCGCCGCAGCAGCGGCTGTCCTGGTCCGACGCGTCATGTTCTGCAGTCCTCCACGTGCTGTCCATGATAGTCCGGACCCACGCGGTCGATGGGCGTCAGCGCGCTGCCAACGCTTTCTTCACATCCTCCTTCAGCTGAGGGTTCACTCTGAAGCCCGCCCGTTCTGCGGCTTTCAGTTCGACGTCGGCCTCTTGAAAGCGGCCGGTCTGCAGGCAGACAACCGCCAGATTGTTGTGCGCCTCGCCGATTTTGGGATCGGCCCTGAGGGTCTCTCGATATTCGCGCTCGGCGTCGGCCATCGAGCCAGAGCGGAAATAGGCGCTGCCGAGGGCGAGCGAGATCCACGCCGGCGTCCCGGGTATTGTCGTCGCGTCGTGGTAGCGGGCGGCGCGCATCTCGGCGATGCGCCGATCCAGATCGGCCGGCCCGCCGGAGAGCATCGCCACCACCCGCCCGGTGGCAAGCAATGTGCGCTCGTCCTCGAGCGCCCGAATCTGATCGTCGAGGAGCCGCTCGGCGTGCATGTCGTGGGTTGCCAGGCGCGCGCGATTCGTCAGAAAGGCGTCGCGGCAAGCCAGGTACGCGGCCACAGCGGCTGGAAACCGCTTGGTGTTCATGGCCGC
>DATASG010000168.1:0-7424 GCA_036269295.1 Vicinamibacterales bacterium
CCGACGAACCGCCGCGCGAGCTTTGTCGCAATGAACGTCGCCGTCGCCGGATGCTTCGCGAGGATGTCGAGGACCTGCTCGCCGTCCGACTCGCCGCCGCCCGCCTTGATCACGTGGCCTAGCACCACCTTCTGTCCGGGATCGTGAAGCCGCGGCTCGAACCGGAATCCGGCGCCGCGCTGCGGGTTGTCGATCGTCCAGCCGGTGAACGCGCGCGCCACTTCGGTGACGTCCTTCTGCGTGTAGCCGCCGTCGACGCCGAGCGTGTGCAGCTCCATCAGCTCGCGTCCGTAGTTCTCGTTCAGCCCTTTGGGGGCGTTCTTGTTCGGCGGCGCCACGCGCCCGGGCGGCGGCATCAGCACGCGCCCGCCAAACGGGCCGCGCACGATCCGCGGACGCTCGGGCACGTGAGGGCCGTTCGGATCGGCGCTCATCCAGTTGTCGAGATAGAAGAGCATCGCCGGGCTCTTCGCGGTCGCGCCGAGCAGGTCGCGGAACTTGCCGAGGACCCGCGGGCGGATGACGTCACGCTCGTACTCGGTGAGCATGAAGCGATCCGCGCCCTTGCGCGCGTCGACGTTGAAGTGGTTGAACCAGAAGTCGGTGAGCACCTCCTGCAGCTGGCGCTCGCTGTAGACGGCGCGCAGCAGCTTCTGCTCGGATAGCTCCACCATCACGCTGTTGGCGCGCTGCTGCATCTCGTCGGGCGGCTGCCTGCCGTCGGCGGCGCCGCCGCTCTTGGCATCCGCCTGGCGCTGCCGTCTCGCTTCGAGCTGCGGGATCTCGTACTCTTCGGCGATCTTCCGGGAGCTCATCCCAATCGTCGTCAAACCCGCGAGGCGAGCCGCCACCTGCACGTCGCTGATCCGTTCGGGACGCAGCTGTTCGTCGAGGTAGCGCTGGATGCCCAGGCTCCGCACCCGTTCGACGTCGCCGGGGCGCGGGCCAAAGCCGGTGCGGCCGAGCACGTGAACGATCGCCTGATCGTCGGTGGGGGAGGTCGCCGCCGAGCCCGAGACGGCGCCTGCCGCCACGATCAGGATCAGGAGCCGCTTCATTCCCAATTAGACCGCCATACAATCGATGGGTTACATGAGAAATCTCGTCGAGGCTGAGGGACCGATTCTCGATCGTGTCCTGGATGACACATACGAAATCTGGAACGACGGGCTGTCGCGGCACGCCTATGCACGCTTTTACACCGCCCAGATGGCGACCGCGTGGGGCCGAACCCACCTCAGGCGCCTCGCGCTGGTGAACGGGGAGGACATCGTCGCGAGCGCGAAGCTGTACCAGATCGACGCCACGCTCGATGGCGTGCCGTTGAAGGTAGCCGGCATCGGGGCGGTGTTCACCAGCCCGGCAGCCCGCGGCCGCGGCGCCGCGCGCGAGCTGATTGGCCGGCTGCTCGAGCGGGCCGCCGCCGACGGCGCCGGGCTCGCGCTGCTGTTTTCAGAGATCGGACCGGGCTACTACGCGCGCCTCGGCTTCGAGCCGATCGCCACCGTCGATCGCCAGCTGCGCGTGACCGAGTCCACCCGCTACGGCGCGCCGATAACCATGGTCCGCGGCGGCGACGATCGCGATCTCAAGGACATTGTCGCCCTCGACAGCGCCCGCGCCGAGCCCTTCCGGTTTCACCTGACCCGCGATCGCGATCTGGTGCAGTTTGCGATCGCGCGCAAGCGGCTGCTCGCGGGCCTCGGATCGCCGGGCGCCCGCGCCGTCCACTTCTTCGTTGCGGAGGAAGGCGCGTCCGCGGTCGCGTATGTGGTGATCGGCGTGCAGGGGAACCAGTGGACGATCGAGGAGGTCGGCGATCGCGATCCTGGCGGCGCCCGCGTCGGCGCGATCCTGCAGGCGCTGATTGCCCGCGAGCCGGCCGACAAGCGGCCGTCGATCAAGGCCTGGCTGCCGGAAGGCTTCCTGCCGCCGCAGCTCACCATCGTCGGTGAGAAGCCGTCGGCCGAACTGATGATGATCAAGGCGATCGGCGACCGCGGGCGGGAACATCGTCGGCTCGAACCCGCGGACCTGCTGTACTGGCACGCGGATTTGTTTTGAATTGCCTTTGTGTCCCTGGTGTCCCTGGTGTCCTTGGTGCAGTCAACAATCAAGACGCGGTATTGATTTTCAGATCCAACGTTCGCGTTTCTCCCTCCCGAATGGTGAAGGCGGTCGCCTTGATCCTGATCGTCTCCAGAAAGTCCGGATCGGTCGACTGGCCTTGTTCAATCTTGTCGAGCGCGATGATGTAGTAGTCGCCCGGCGGGAGCCCGCTGATCTTGAACCGCCCGTCCTGATCGGGCCGGCCCGCTCCCTGATACCGGTTGACCCCCTTCCACTTGTCCCGATCCTGCGTGAACGCGATCGCCGAGTAGTCCTTTACCGGGTCGCCGCGCGCGTTCGTCACCAGCCCTGAAATCACCGTCAGCTTGTTCGTGACCTCCACCTCGACGCCCGAGATGTCTTCCGACGCCTTGAGCTCGATGCCGGCGTCCGTGATGTCGGCACCGTTCAGCCGCACGCTGCGGATCGTCCAGCCCGCAGCGCCCATCACGTTGATCCGCATCCTGCCCGGCCCCGATCTCATCTCGAACGTGCCATCGCTGCCCATCTTTGTGGGGCCCATGCCCATCGGCATCGTCCCCGGGTCGATCGGCGACAGCATCAGCTGCAGCGCCGCCGGCAGCGCCGAAGCGATCGCCGGATCGCTCACGATCCGGCCGCTGAGCGTCGAGGGCTTCGCCGCAACGATGTGAAGGTCGGTGATGTCGTCGCCGGTCGCCGTGATCTTGGCGACTCCAATCTCGCTGTCGTCTGACGGCATGCCTCCCGATTGCGCGCGCAGCGTGTATTCACCGGGCGCGAGGCCGTTCACGACGAACGTGCCGTCCGGGCGGATCGGTCCGCCGGAAGCACCGGAGAACCCGAAGCCCGTCGTCGTCATCACCATCATGAAACCGCCCATCGGGCGGCCGTCCGACGTGACCACGGTCCCGCTGACCCGAGTCGCGCGCAGCGGCTTCAACGACATGACGATGTCGCTCAGCTCCTGGCCGGCGGCCAGCGTCACGCGCTGCGCCTGCGCCGCGTTCTCCGTGCCCGGGTAGTACATCGGTGCGTATGCGGTCTTCTCCTGGGTGTTCATCGGGTTCGTGGAACGCCAGGTCGCCACCAGGTAGTACTGGCCAGGTGGTACGCCGAACACGCGGAACTCGCCGATATCGTTGGTCGGTGCCTGGCGCCCGGCCGGCACCAGCCGGCGCTGGCCCTGGACGGTCTGGTATTGCTGGGCGGCGACGGTGACGTCGGACATCGGTTCGCCGAACTCGTCGAGGATGCGGCCGGTGATCACGCCGCCGCGCGGCAGCGTGAAGTCCATCCGCTCGACGGTCTGGTTGTCGAGGATCGCGATCAGCTTCGGTGCATCGGTCGGTCGCTGCTGCCCGTAGGAGACGCCGACGTAGCTCCCCTTGTTCGCGGAGATGTTGTAGCGGCCGGCACGCACCTCCTTGAACTCGTAGCCCCCTTCGGCGTCGGTCGTCGCCAGCCGGTTCTCGCGCAGCTCGCCGGACGTCATCCGCACTTGCGCCTTGCGCAGCGGCTGGCCGGAGTCGGCCGCGAACACGTGGCCGCGCACCGTGGAGGTAGCGGGCGCCGGCGGTGCGTTCGGGTTCGGCGGTTGCCCGAGCTGCCCCGACGGCTGCGTCGGCATGCCCGGCGCCGCGGTCGAGAACGTCGTGGCCGTCTGGGCAAGAGCCGGCGCCATCCCGAGGCTCAAAGCGGAGAACAAGGCGGCAATCGTTCGCGTCATGTCAACCCTCGCCTTAGAACACGGGCGACGCCGACAGCGGCAGATCGATCGTCTTGGTCTCGCCGTCGGCGATGGTGAATTTCGTGGCGCGTTCGCGGGCCAGCGACAGGAATTCAGGATCGGTCCACGCGTTGGTCTCGACCTCGCTCATCGCCACGGCGTAGTAGTCGCCCGGCAACAGGCGCACGTGGAACAGATCGTCGGTGCCGGGCCGGGAGACGCTGAGATGCCGCGTCTGGACGGTCCAATGCACCGGGTCCTGCGCAAAGACGATGACGAAGCAGTCGCGCACCGTTTTGCCGTCGGCGTCGGTGACGCGGCCGGACGCGGCGCTGACCCGGTTGGTCATCTCGACGACGACGTTCTCAATCATCCCGTTGGCGGGAACGTCGATGCCGATGTCGCCGACATCGAGGTCGTTGACCAGGACGCGGTTGAGGCGCCAGGGCGACGGCCCGTTCGGTCCGGGCGGCGCCGCCGGCGGTCCGGTCATCAAGCCGCGGATGACCGCGTGGCCTGGCTGCAGCGAAATCTCGAACGTGCCGTCGTCCTTGATCTTGGCCTGGCTGCGCATCGGCTGGCCGAGCATCCACTCGCGCACGGCGCCCATGTCGAACATCGTCGGTTTCGGCGGCGGCGCCGAGGTCGCGCTCTCGGTGAAGGCGATCCGGCCGCGGATGATCGAGGGCTTGGTCGCGATCAGCTGCACGTCGTCGATGTCACCCCCGTTTACGACCAGCTCCGTTGCCGCGCCGTCGCCAGCCGCCGGCCCGAACACGCGCAGCATGTAGTTGCCGGGCGTCAGGTTGAGGGTGAACTTTCCGTCAGCCAGCACCGGCGCCCCGGAGTTGCCGATCATCGCCGAGCCGACACGCTGCATGACGTTGATCATCGCGTTGCTCAGCGGCTTGCCATCGGCGTCGAACGCGGTGCCGCGAACCCTCGAGGTCTGGATCGGCAGCAGCGTGAGATTGATTCCCGGCGCTGTCTGGCCGGGCGCAATCGTCAGCCGCTGCGCGCTGGAGACGTCGCCGGTGCCGGGATAGAACGTCGGTGCGTACGCCGAGCGATCCGTCGTTTCAGTGTTGATCCCGTTGAAGCTCCGCAGCGTCGCGGAGACGAAATACTGACCTGGCGTCAGGCCGTAGATCCGGTACTCGCCGATGTCATTGGTCGCTCCGCCACGGCCGGCCTGCACCAGGCGGCGCGATCCCTGGACGTACTGGTAGTGCATCGCCGTCACGGAGACGTCGGTCACCGGATCGCCGAACTCGTCGACGATCTTGCCGGTGATGACGCCGGCTCGCGCCAGGGCGACGTCAATCTTGTCGAGCACCTGGCCGTCGGCGAGCGGAATGCGCTTGCCGGGACCCTCGACGCGCTCCGCGCCCCACGATGCGCGCACGTAGTTGGGCTTCGAGACGTTGATGACGAAGGTCTCGGCCGGAAGCCCCTTGATCTCGTAGCGGCCGTCGCCGTCGGTCAGGACGATGCGGTTGTCGGGAAACTGCGGCGCGTTCGGGCCGGCACGCACTTCGGCGCGCGGCAACCCGCGCCCGGTCGCCGCATCCAGAATGCGGCCGCGGATGACGCCGGCGCCGTAGCCGGCCGTCTGGGATCTGTCCCGGGCTGGCTGAGATGGGGCTGTCTGCGTGAGCGCTTGAGTCCCGCCGTCGTGGACGCGCGCCTTCCTGACGGGTTGGCCGTTCGACGCGTCGACCACACGTCCCATGATCACGCCGGTGCCCGCCTGGACCACGGCGTCTCGTGCCGGCAGAACAGGCCGAAGCTGGGCCTGTGCCCGATGTCCAGGCAAGAGCCAGAGAATCGCCACGAGACAAACGACCGCTCGCGACATGCGCACCTCGGAGAAGTTAGACGCCTGCCTCATCCCGCCCCTCGTGTCTACCGAGGATCCAGCTTCCGCCCCGCGTCAAGCTGGTCGAAGTTCAGCAGCGCGTTGAAAACCAGAAAATAGCTCCCCTCGGTCTCGCCGCGCCAGATCGGGTTGTTCGAGAAAGCGACGACATGCCCCTTGTCGAGGGGGACGTCCACCACCGCGGCGTGTTGGGCGATCTCGCCGCCGTTCTCCACCAGGCCCGAGACGAGCAGGTCGCGCGTGTCCGCGTAGCGCAGGACCACGCGCGGCCGCGCCGCCGGGGGGATCACATTGATGCCGTTGCGCAGCTGCTCGTCGGTGATCGGCACCGCCTGCCACGTCTCCGTGCGCGGCTCGTTCGCGACCTCCACCCCGACGCGTCCTTGCGGCGTGTCCGGATCGTCCGCCGTCCCTCGTCCGGTCGGCCGGTTCCCGCCATCGTCGGGTCCGAGGCGACGTCCGCCGCGCCCGCCGAACACGTTCGAGACGTTGAAGATCGGGCCGTTGTCGCACCACAGCGCGAGGTTGTCGGTGTAGCCGTACGCGATCGGGCTGGTCGCGTCGATCGTTTTCGACCGTACGACGCTGCCGACGACGCGGAGGCGCTGCCGCGCGGTGACGCTGAGTCCGGGCGTGAACCCGGTCGACACCGCGAGATCGGCGGTGTCCATCACGGTGAGGAACAGGCCGCCTTTGCGCACGAAGGTCTGGAGGTTGGCGATGCCGGTGTAGCCCAGGCCCGGGCGCATGTCGTCGGTCTGATCCTCGGATCCGAGGTTTGGCGTTTCAGCCGTCTTCTTCCACGGCAGTGCGTTGCCCCACATCGGCATGCCGCTGACGATCCCTTCGGGGCCGCGACCGACCGGCGGAAAGACGATGACGTCGTACTTGGCGTTGAGGCTCGCGTCGTTCGAGATCTGCTGCGTGCTGATGTAGGTGTACGGCACCTGCGCATTGTCGAATGCCTGGCGCCACCAGCCCTCGGTTTGCGTGCTCAGCCAGGTGTGGAGCAGGGCGACGCGCGGCGCCCGGACCGGGTGCGTTTTCACCGAGGGCGCGGCACCTGCCACCATGATCTGCAGGCCGAGATCGGTGGCCGCTTTCTCGATCTCGGCGGCGGCCGCGTTCTTGATGATGAACGAGCCGCGATTGAACGTCTTGCCGCCGGCCTCGAACGGCTCTTCCGCCGCTTCGAAGCTGGCGCTCTTGAGCCTGTAGCGCAGTGTGACCAGCGCCAGGTCCGCGTTGTGGTTCACCACGAACACGGAGCCGGTGTCGCCTGCCTTGAGCTCCGTCGAAGGTGTGAGCCTGCCCTTGGCGCGAATCGCCGCGGTCATCTTTTCAACCGGCGCCTCGAGCACCCTCACGTCGGCGACGCGCACCGCTTGCGCGTTGAACAGCTCGGGGAACGTCCAGCCGGTGTCGTCGTACGGGGTCTTCTGCGGATCGTTGGGGCTCCAGTACTGGTAATCCATCAGCGAGTCGGCGATGCGGCTGTACGGCTGGTCCATACGAACGATGTATGACCCGGCGGGGAAGGTGCGGAGCGTCGGCGGCGGCGGTGTGTTCTTGTCACGCCCTTCCTGCCCCTCCTGCCTGTCCTGCCCCTTCTGTCCGTCCTGGCCGGCGTTCGGCCCACCAGACCCACCCGACCCGTCTGTCGTTATTGAAGGCTGCCGGGCCGGTCCACGCTTCCCGGGAACCGTGACCGTGAAGGCCGCGGTCGCG
>DATASG010000169.1:0-3186 GCA_036269295.1 Vicinamibacterales bacterium
ATCCGAGAGCACCTCTTACCGCCGGCGGGCTACATGCGCGCGCGGTACGGCGTGCGATCGAGCCTGCTGCTTCCAGGGCTGTACATCTGGCGCGTGCTCGCGGGTGCTCCGAAATGGTTCGGCAAACACGAAGCTGACGATTGACCATGCCCCGCTTCAAGCTCACGATCGAATACGCCGGCACGCGCTACAGCGGCTGGCAGATTCAGAAAAACGCGAAGACCGTCCAGGGCGAGATCGATCGCGCGGCTCGCACGGTCACCGGCCGCAAGGACTTCGAGCTGTACGGATCCGGGCGCACCGACGCCGGCGTCCATGCGCTGGCGCAAGTGGCGCACCTCGACGTCAGCACGACGCTGCCGGCCGAGACGCTGCGCCGGCGGCTGAACGACGAGCTGCCGTCCGACATCAACATCCTTGACGCCTCGCAGGTGCCGCACCGGTTTCACGCGCGCCACCATGCCGTCGCCCGCCGCTATCTGTATCAGATTGCCCGGCGGCGAACCGCGTTTGCGAAGTCGTTCGTCTGGTGGATCAAGGAACCGCTCGACGCGCCGCGCATCCGCGAAGCCGCCGCGGCGTTTGTCGGCATGCGCGACTTTCGCTCGTTCGCGGCCGCGGATGCGCGCGACGATGGCGAGGCGCCGCCCTCGACCCTGGTGCTGGTCGACCGTCTCGAGATCATCGAGGACGGCGATCTGCTGCTCGTCAGCATCCAGGGATCGCACTTCCTGTGGAAGATGGTGCGGCGGATGGTCGGCGTGCTGGTCGAGATTGGGCGGGGCGGGATGCCGCCCGATGCGATCCGGACGATGCTCGCGGAGGGGTCGTCCGCGCCGGCCCGTCTGACGGCGCCGCCGTCCGGTCTTTTTCTCGAAAGGGTCTACTACGAGGGCGACCGTCAGGGGGATCCGCCGCGCGCGGCGACTCCGTTAGCAGCGCAGCCTCGGTCGAAGGGTGTCCTTGCACCCTTCGACGGAGCGAAACACTACGGCGTATCGAGGACGATCTGCCACGCCGGCCGTCCGGCGACACGCGCGCCCAGGACGAGGCGGACGACTTCGTCGTAGCTCGCGGCGCCCGCCGTCACCCGATTCGCTTTCAGATACGAGTCGTAGACCCGCCAGCCGGCCGCCGACACCCGCGGGTTGACGTCGCGCACGTAGCGATTGCGGATCGCCAGCAGGTCCGCGCGCGGCCCTGACTCGAGCGCGTTCGACAAAGCAGCGCGACTCGTTCCGCTGACCGCGCCTGCGAGCTCGCCGTAGAGAAACAGCCAGCCGCTGTAGGCGTTGGGCGGCGCTCCCCGGGCGCACGAGAGCCACGCGGTGAAGTTGGCTTCGCCTTCGTCCGCGATGCCCGCCAGATGGCTCCACTCGTGCGCCACGACGAACGGGCGCTCGAGCGGCAGGACACTGCCGGCAAGCAGGGTCTCGAGAAAAAACGGATCGGTCATCCCGTCCACTCCGGCCCGCCGGAAATACCAGTCGAGCATGGTCCGCTTCGGGCGCGCCGGCACCACCTCGCGGGTAATGCCCGCGTCGCGAACGGCACGCGCGAAGTCGCGCTCGAGGCTGGGGTCGATGGCGCCCGCGGCCGGCCAGCCGGTGGCATGGGCGGGGCCGTACAGGGTGTTCAATCGGTCGACCGCCAGCCGCCCCGCGGCGACCGCCGCGTCGGCGGTTACGGCGGACGCATCGTACGGCAACGCGTCGCGCAGGCGCGGGCGCCGGTAATTGAAGCCCCACAGAGCGACGAACAGCAGATACAACGCCGACGACCAGACGAGCGTGCGGGCGACGATCAACCAGGCGCCGCGCACGGGCTTGGGCGCGCGCAGAAGATCGCGCACAGCGAGCGTCAGCCATGCCGCGGCAATGACGCCAATGAAAAGGTCGAGGAGCGCGAAGGGCGCGAGGTTCGAGAACGAGGTGACGAGCGGCTGAAGCGTACCGTAGACCCGCGCGGTGTACCACCGATCGACCAGCGCCGGCGGCAGCGGCAGCAGAGCCGCAGCCGCGGCGCAGAGGACCAGCGCGGCACGCCAAGGTCTGACCTTAAGGTCTGACCTCAAGGTCTGAGGGCGCTTAAAGGAAGAGCTCTCAGGGGGTAGACACAAAGGTGTTTAAATGTATATAATGTCATATAGAGTCTCGTGAAAGTAGTGGCCCTCACGTGATGGGCTTGTCCGACCGATAAAAACCGAGGAACCCAGTAACCGTCGATGTTCGAACCCACTTCATCCGGCGCACCGCGATCGTCGTCCACGACGCCTCGGACGGGGTCCGCGCCGCCGGCGCCTTCCGGGGCGACGGGCGCCTCGTACGCGCCGGAGAACGAAGTCCACCTCCTCGATCGCCTCGCGGTGCTCTACCGCTATCGCATGCTCTGCATCACGGTCTTCGTCCTGGTGACGGCCGCGATGATCATCCAGGGCTACAGCGCGGTCAAGCTGTATCAGGCGCAGGCGCGGCTGCTGATCGAGGACGAGCGCTCCACTGCCGTCCCCGGCCTGCAGTCCGACCAGAACACGTTCTACGAAGATCCCGAACCGTACTACCAGACGCAGTACAAGATTCTCAAGGGCCGCGACCTGATGCGTCGCGTCGTGCACAAGCTGAATCTGGAGACGGTGCCGGAGTTCAACGGCACCAAGCCGGCGCCGCCGACGCCGACCTCGTTGCTCAGCGACCTGGCGACGCGGATGATGGGCTACTTCAGGACGCCGGCGCCGGCGGTGGTCCCGGAAACGCCGAAGGTCGACGAGACCGCGGATGAATCAGCGCTGGTTGGCGGCTTCATCGGCCGCGTCGGCGTCGAGCCAGTCCGCGGCACCCACCTGGTCGACGTCACCTTCATCTCGGAAGAGCCGAAGTTCAGCGCCGACGCGGTGAACACGCTGGTCGACGAGTACGTCACCGAAAACCTCGAGGTCAAGCTGCGGTCGACGCAGGGCATGCTCGACTGGCTCGGCACGGAGCTGGCCACGCAGCAGAAGCGGGTGGAAGACAGCGAGCGCGGGTTGGCCGAGTACCGTGAGAAGGAAAACGCGCTGTCGCTCGACGACAAGCAGAACATCGTGCTCTCGCGGCTCAACCAGCTGAACGACACCGCCACGCACGCGCGCAGCGTCCGGGTGCAGAAAGAGTCGCTCTACAACCAGGTCAAGGCGATCGCCGCCGGGAC
>DATASG010000170.1:0-3983 GCA_036269295.1 Vicinamibacterales bacterium
ACCGCGAAGGCATGGCCGCACGGCGTGGTGCGGCTCGAGGGGCAGATCGCCGCGCTCACGACCGACCCGGCGTTCAACGGTGGAAACTACACGTCGCCGCCGCGCAAGGGCATCGAAGCCTACGGCATGGTCTGGCTCGGCTGGCTCTACTCCCAGGAGTGGTGGCGGCGCGAGCTGTGGAAAACCAGCAACCCGGATCGCACGCTGGCGCAGGAGATCGAGAGCCGGCGCCGCACGTTCTTCCAGAACAACGACGCCAACGATCTCATCCTGCAGGCGCGGACGTGGCAGCGCCACGACGTCGGCACGACGCCCGGCTTCAACGGCGACACCGAGCGCGCCCTCAGGTCGATCACCGTGCCGGTGCTGTATATGCCGTCGGAGACCGACCTCTATTTCCCGGTCGGCGACGCCCGCTTCGAGGCGCAATTCATCTCGCGGGTCTCGTTCGTGCCGATTCCGTCGCTGTGGGGCCACCCGGCCGGCGCCGGCAGCAACCCCGCCGATCGCGCGTTTCTCAACGAGAACATCGCCCGTTTCCTCGCCGTTCCGTAGTGGCCTGTCACTAGAACCCATCAAGTAAAGCGGTGGTTGACAAGCTGCCGCCAAGGGCGAAAATTGTCCTATGCGCAATCGAATGTCTGCCTTCATCGGATCGGCCGCGATCGCCGCGGCCGCAATGGCACTGTCCGGCACTCCGCTGACGGCCCAGGCGCCGGCGAAACCGGCTGCCGCCAAGCCCACTGCCGCCAGGCCGGCGGCGCCGGCGCGGCTGTCGAGCATCAAGCGGACGGCGGACGGACATCCCGATCTGACCGGCACCTACGACGTCGCCACCATGACGCCGGTCGAGCGTCCCGCGGGCGTGAAGAGCCTGACGCTGACCAAGGAGGAGGCAGCGGCGCTGGAGATGTACGAGGCCGATCGGCAGAAGAAGAACGACGCGCCGCTCGACGCCGATCGCAAAGCGCCGCCGGTCGGCGGTGAAACCACGACCGGCAAGTCGTACCTCGAGTTCCTCGAGCGCGCCGGCGGCGGTGTGGTCGGGGGCTACAACAACTTCTGGCTGGCCGGCGGCACGCAGCTGATCACGGTCGACGGACAGAAGCGCAGCTCGCTGATCATGGATCCCCCCGACGGCAGGATCCCGACGATGAAGCCGGAAGCGCGGACGCGAAACGCCAGGTTCGCGGCCGGCGGCGCGGTCGCGCCCGACGCCAGCGAGTCGGCCGCGTCCGGACCTCCGGGAGCGTTCGACGGCCCCGAGCTGCGCCCGCTCGCCGAGCGCTGCCTGCTCGGCTTCGGCAACACCTCGGGGCCACCGACGCTGCCGAATTACTTCTACAACAACCTCAAGCAGATCGTGCAGACCAAGGACACCGTCATCCTGCTCAACGAGATGGTCCACGACGCCCGCGTCGTGCGCATGAACGCGGAGCACCTGCCGCCGACGATCCGCAAGTGGATGGGCGACTCGGTCGGTCGCTGGGACGGCGACACGCTGGTGGTCGACACCACCAACTTCACCAACAAGACGCGCTACAACGGATCGGGCGAGCAGCTGCACGTCGTCGAGCGCTTCACGCGCACCGACCCGAACACCATCCTTTATCGCTTCACCGTCGACGATCCGACCACCTGGGACCGGTCATTCACCGGCGAGTATCCGTGGCGGGCAACCGACGAGAAGCTCTACGAGTATGCGTGCCACGAAGGCAACTACTCGCTCGGCGGCATGCTGCGCGGCGCGCGTCAGAAGGAAGCCGACGACGCGGCGGGAAAAAAGAGCGAGAAACGATAGTCGTTAGTCGTCGGTCGACGATGCGGCCGGTAAGCGCAGTCCCTGACGCGGCGCGGCGCAGACGGTATTCACGGCGCGCTCCAGCTGCGCCGTCGTGAACGGCTTTGAGAGCAACGGTGCGCCGGTGTCGCGGATCCGTTGCTGCGCTTTCGGCACCGAGGTATAGCCGGACATGAAGATCACCGGCAAGCCGGGCCGCGCCTCTTGCGCGGCCTGGGCCAGATCGATGCCGTTGATTCCGGTCTTCAGCACCACGTCCGTCAACAGCACATCCGGCGCGCCCGGCCCCCGAATCAACAGCAGCGCCTCGGTCGCCGCCTCGGCGACCAGCACGCGGTGGCCGAGGCTCTCCAGCTGACGGCGGACGATCGCCCGCACCTCGGGCTCGTCCTCGACGACGAGGATCGTCCGCGGCGCCGCGGATGGCGTCACCGGCGCCGTGCTCTCCGCCGGCACCTGCAGCTCGCTGCTCGCCAGCGGCAGGAACAGGCTCACGGTCGTGCCCCGCTGTTCCTGCGACGCGATCTTCACGGTGCCACCAGACTGCTTCGCGAACCCGTAGACCATGCTCAATCCGAGGCCGGTGCCGCGCCCGCCAGGCTTGGTGGTGAAAAACGGCTCGAAGACGCGGGCCACGACGTCGGCGGACATGCCGGAGCCGGTGTCTTCGAGCGCGATACACACGTAAAGCCCGGGCTGAAGGTCGTCGGCGTTCTCCGGCTGGGCGCTGATCTGCACCGTCGAGGTGTGAATCGCCAGCGAGCCGCCGTCGGGCATCGCGTCGCGCGCGTTGAGCGCGATGTTCAGCACCGCCGCTTCGAGCGCCGCCGGGTCTGCGTAGGCCATCCCAGCGCCGGCGCTGGTCGAGGTGGTGACACTGATCGTCTCCCCGAGCGTCCGGCCGAGCAGCCGCACGATTTCGGCGACGACGGCGTCGACGTCCACCGCCCGCGGGTTCAGCAGCCGGCGGCGCGAAAACGCCAGCAGGTGACCGGTGAGGTCCCTGCCGCGCAGCGTGGCGCGGATGATTTCGCCGACGATCTCTCCGGTGCGCGGGTCCTTTGACAGGTAGGCCTGGAGGAGCTCCGCGTTGCCGAGGATGATCGCGAGGATATTGTTGAAGTCGTGGGCGAGCCCGCCGGTCAGCTGGCCGACCGCTTCCATCTTCTGAGAGAGGAACAGCGCCTCCTGGGTGCGCTTCAGGTTCTCGTGCGCCTCGCGCAGCTCGGTGATGTCGTGCGAGATGCCGTAGACGCCGAGGCTCCTCCCGTCCTTGTCGCGGTAGACGCCCTTCGACACGAGGTAGATCTGCGGCTGGCCGTTCTGCCCTGTCGCCACACCTTCGAACGCCTGGTAGGTGCCGCTCGCGAGCACCTGCCGGTCGGCCTCGACGAAGGCGCGCGCGTCCGCTTCGAGGTAGAGGTCGAAATCGTTCCTGCCGATGATCTCCGCCCGAGATTTGCCGAGGAAGCGCGAAAAGGCTTCGTTGACCAGGACATAGCGCCCCTCGAGATCCTTGACGAAGATCGCGTCGGGCGTGGCTTCGATCACCGCATGGAGGATGTCGAAGCTGTTGGGAATCGCCATCAGGCGATCATTGTGCCCCAAGGCCTGCGGCGTTGGTTACACTCGACCCATGACCGCCATCGCGCCGCTGATCAGCCGGACGGGCGGGGGCGCTTGTGCCTTCCGGCACCCATGACACCGGATCCGCAACGCGACGTCATGGTGTATCAAGTGGCCATGATCGACGCGCTCAGCGGGGTGTCGATCGGCGATCGCTGGACCGTCTGGCTGGGAACAGAAAGCGAAGGGTCGTTCGAGAGCGAGGCCGAGGCGATTTCCATCGCCACGGAGCTCGCTAATGATCATGGCCGCCCAGCATGGCTGGTTAAGGACGGCGGCAAGACAGTTGCGATCTAAAGAAGACTTCAGCGCTCGTCGAATGACACCGACGTAGACGAGTCAGCGGCCGTAGCCGGACCCGGGTCCTCCGGCCGCCGGTGGCGCGCCAGTCCGCCCTTGCGACCCGCTGCCTGCGCTTCCTCGCGCGTCCACTCGTGCGCTGCGCCCTTCTTATGCGCGGCGCGACCGCCCTTGCTGGCGATTTCACGCTGTTTGTTGCGATCCATCGACGCGAACCCACGATCCTCGATAGCCATGACGTCTCCGCTCTCGTGCG
>DATASG010000171.1:0-12960 GCA_036269295.1 Vicinamibacterales bacterium
ATGGCCGCGCTGCTGGGGGCGGTGCCGGTGGCGGTGGGGCTGGGAAGCGGGGGCGAGGCGCGGCGCCCGCTGGGCCTCGCCGTGGTCGGCGGCCTCGCGGTGTCTCAGCTCATTACGCTGTACTTGACGCCGGTGGTCTACACGTATCTGGCGGCGATGTTTCCGGCGAGCCGCCGGATCCATCTGGCGAAAATAAAAATGGTCGGGACGGGGAGATTCGAACTCCCGATCTCTTGACCCCCAGTCAAGCGCGATAACCAGGCTACGCTACGTCCCGACGAAACCCATCTTACGCCGAACCCTTGCGTTACGCTGAACGCTTGCGCCGCGTTTGCGGAGAGCGCGCCGATCCGCCGCGCGACGCCGGCGCCTTGCCGCGCGAGGCCTTGAGCCGTGTCGCCGGCATCGCCCTGACCCGCGCCGAGCCGCCCGTGGCGCTGGGCGCCGCGAGACGAAACTCGTCGGCGACGCGCGATCCGGTCAGGAGCTCGAGAATCGATTGCAGCCCGCGCTTGACCGCCGTCAGCCGCTCACGGGCGTTCTGGCCGATCAGCGCCTCGATCACCGGCTCGTCTCCCGCCACCGGGGCGATCTGCTCTTCCAGTTTCCGGCGCGCCCCGGCAAGGGTCAACCCATCCACCAGCAGCAGGTGCTTAATCCTCAGCACCTGCTCCACGTCGGTCCGGCGGTAGACACGCGGCGAGCCCTCGGCCTTCGCGACGCCCAGATCGGGAAACTCCGCCTCCCACGAACGCAGCACGTAGGGCTGCACTTTCGCCAGATCGCAAACCTCCGCCGCCTTGAACAGCGCGCGCTTCGGAATCTCGACCTGAGCTGGAACGTCCGGCATGAGGTCGAAAAAGTATATCAGACGCCTGAGTGTCCAAAGCCTTTTCCGCCGCGATCCGTCGCCGGCAGCTCGTCGACCTCGTCCCACGACACCCGCGCCACCGGGGCGACCACGAGCTGCGCGACGCGCATCCCGCGCGACACCCGGAACGTTTCCCGGCCGAGGTTGATCAGCGGCACCCGGATCTCGCCGCGGTAGTCGGAGTCGATCGTCGCCGGCGTGTTCGGCAGGCTGATCCCGTGCTTCACCGCGAGCCCGGACCGCGGCCGCACCTGCCCCTCGAACCCTGCGGGAATCGCCACCTCGAGCCCCGTCGGCACCAGCACGATCTGGCCGGGCTCGATCAGCACGTCCTCGCACGTCGCCGCGTACAAGTCCATGCCGGCGGCACCCGGCGTCATGTAACACGGCAGCGCCAGCCCCTCGGCGGACGCCAGCCGGCGTATCTGCAGCGTGAGCTCGATAGTCACGGGATATCGTAGCGCAGGCGGGCGATCAGCGCTCTTTCTTGTCGCGCCGGTTCTTGCGGGCGCGGCGATCCTTGCGCTCCTTTTGCACCATGTTCGCCTTCGCGCCGTGCCGGATCCGCTTCGGCTTTCGCGCGCCGCCGACGTTGGTGTTGCGATCGCGCCGGCGCACCTGGATGCGGATCGGCGAGCCGATGAAGCCGAACTCCTCGCGAAGCTTGTTGATCAGGAAGCGCTCGTACGAGAAGTGGAAGGTGGTCGCGACGTTGGTGAAGAACAGGAACGACGGCGGCGCGACGCCGGTCTGCGCTGCGTACATGATCCGGACGTGCTTCCGACCCGGACTGACCGGGGGGTTTGCCGCCGTGACCCTCTCGATGAACTTGTTGAGCGCCGGCGTCGGGATGCGCTGCAGCCGCGCCGCCGCGACCCTGTCCATGACTTCGAGCACCTTGGTCGTGCGTTCGCCGGTAAGAGCCGAGATGTGGAGGATCGGCGCAAAGTCGAGAAAGCGCATGCCTTGGCGCAGCGCGTCGTCGAAGCGCTGAACGAAGGTGTGGTCCTCGGTCTTCACGAGGTCCCACTTGTTGACGATGATGACGATGCCCCGCCCGGCGCGATCCGCTTCACCGCCGATCGCGGCGTCCTGATCAGATGCTCCGGTGCTGGCGTCGATCACCAGCGCGACGACGTCCGCATCGGCGATCGATTCCTTGGCGAGCGCGACGCTGACCATCTCGACCTTGCCGCCGCTCGAGACGCGGCCGGGACGCCGCATCCCGGCCGTATCGATGATCCGAAAGTGGCGCCGGTGCCACACCAGCGGCGAGTCGATCGCGTCGCGCGTCGTCCCCGGCATGTCGCTGACCAGGACACGCTCGGTGCGCAGCAGCCGGTTGACGAGCGACGACTTGCCGACGTTCGGGCGGCCGACGATGGCGAAACGGGTTTCTTCCACCTGGGGCTCAGGGCTGGGGACCGTGGGCTCGCCATCGTCATCAACAAGTCCCACACCCTTGGCCGGCGCCCCCGGCGACCGTGTGTTTACCCGAGCCACGATCTCGTCCATCAGATCGGCGACGCCAGTTCCGTGCTCCGCGGAGATTTCGGTGACCGGGTCGAACCCGAGTTGAAAGAATTCCATAGCCGATTTCTGGGAGCGCTTGTCGTCGGTCTTGTTAATCGCCAGCATGACCGGAGTGCCGGTCTCGCGCAGCTCTCGAGCAATCCGTTCATCGCCTGGAATCAGCCCCTCGCGCCCGTCGACGAGCAGGACGAGCAGGTCGGCGCCCACGATGGCGCGACGCCCTTGCTGGACGACCAGTTCGTGCAGCGGATCCTGGCTCTCACCGTATAAACCTCCCGTATCGAACAGTTGGAAGGAAGTCCCGCGCCAGACCACTGGACGGGCCAGGGCGTCGCGCGTGGTTCCCGCCATCGGGTTCACGATGGCGCGGCGGCTCCCGGTCATCCGGTTGAAAAGCGTGGATTTGCCCACGTTCGGGCGTCCCACGAGAACGACCGACGGTGTTTTACGAGACATTCACTCCTTCACTTAGCCTCAGCCTTGACAGCGTAAGTCTCACAATCTATAGTATTTACAAGCCGTCAGGAGACCCTAAGCATGATCAAGGTCGACATCGTCAACGAAGTGTCGAAAATCGCCGACATTACCAAGGTCAAAGCCGAGGTGGCTGTCGATGCGGTCTTCGATGCGATGCGGACCTCCATGCAGCGCGGCGAACGAATCGAGCTGCGCGGCTTCGGCGTCTTTCAAGTGAAGCCTCGCAAGCGCGGCATTGGGCGCAACCCCCGCACCGGCAAGGAGGTGCGTATCCCTCCGGGGCGCACAATCCGTTTCAAGCCTGGCAAAGACCTTCAGAACATCGGCTAACTTGGACCCCACTCCGACCGTCGTCTGGCAGCCCAGACAGAAGTTCCAAGATCGTATCTGGTTGCACGTTCTGTTGTTCGCCCTGACGCTGGCGACGACCACGTTCATCGGCGCCATTCACTACCTCGGCTTTCTCGACGATTTCCGGAACGTTGTCGCTCCGAGGCTCTCGTGGCCGCTGATGGTGCGGGGCTTCTGGTACAGCGGGACGATCCTCGCCATTCTCGGCTGCCACGAGCTCGGACACTACTTCGCGTGCCGCTATTATGACGTCGATGCCACCCTGCCGTTTTTTCTTCCGGCGCCGCCGCCGTTTCTGACCGGCACGCTCGGCGCGGTGATTCGCATCCGCGAACCGTTCCCGGGCAAGCGGGCCCTCTTCGACATCGGCATCGCCGGGCCGATTGCCGGCTTCCTGGTCACGGTTCCGGCGCTGTTTCTGGGCATGGCGCTGTCACACGTGGCCCGCGTGCCGGCGTCGTTCGCCGGCGAAGAGCTCGGCGAACCGCTGCTGTTCAAGTTGGCGTCCTGGCTCTTCTTCGGCAGCATCGCCGACGGCTACTCGGTGAACCTGCACCCGATGGCGTTTGCCGCCTGGTTCGGGATGCTCGCCACGGCGCTGAACCTCTTCCCGATCGGTCAGCTCGACGGCGGTCACATCTCGTATTCCCTGCTCGGCCGGCGATCGATCTACGTCACCTACGGCACAATCGGCGTCCTCATCGCGCTGACCTTCTTCGCCGGCAGCTGGGCGTTCTTCGCGCTGCTGACCGTGATGATGTTGATTGTCTTCGGGCGTCACCACCCTCGCGTCTGGGACGAGGACGTCCCGCTCGACAGGACGCGTCTGATCCTGGCGTTCGTCGCGGCGGTGATCTTCGTGCTCTGCTTTACGCCGGCACCGATTACGATTTCGGACATCATCAAACGATGACCACGAGGCTCATAGCACCGAGAGCGGATCGACGTCGACGAGGACACGGCGCTGAAGGTCGGGGCGCATCGCGAGCGTCGACTGCAGCGCCTCGCGAATCCTCTTCCGGTTCGTCCCTTTGATCAGCAGTTGCGCGCGGTACTCGCCGCGCAGCTTGCCGAGCGGTGCCGGTGCCGGCCCCAGAATCCGCAGTCCGCGATCCGCCGCCCGCAGCCGAGAGACGATGTCCGCGGCATCGTCCATCGCACCCGCGAAGGTGCGCGACCGCACCACCGCGTTGACCAGCGAGATCATCGGCGGATAGCGCATCGCGCGGCGGAACAGCATCTCGCGCTCGTAAAAGGCGCGGTAGTCCTGGCGGCACGCCAGCTGGATGCTGTAGTGATCGGGATAGAGCGTCTGGACGATCGCCTCGCCCGGGCGCTCGCCGCGGCCGGCGCGGCCGGCGACCTGGGTCAGCAGCTGAAACGTCCGCTCGGAGGCGCGAAAATCCGCGAGGCCGAGCCCGACGTCCGCCGAGACGACGCCGACCAGGGTCACCTGCGGGAAATCATGTCCCTTGGCGATCATCTGCGTGCCGACGAGGACGTCGATGGCGCCGTCGCGAAAGCGAGACAGCAGCGACGCGAGCGAACCCCGCTTGCGAATGGCGTCGCGATCGAGACGCGCCACGCGGGCGCCCGGGTAGACTTTCTGCACATCCGCCTCGACCCGCTCGGTGCCGAAGCCGGCCTGTTCGAGGTACGGGCCGGCGCAGAGCGGGCAGGCCGGCGGCACGCGCGAGGTGAAGTTGCAGTAGTGGCAGCGCGCGCGGCGGGCGTTGCCTTCGCCGTGGACGACCAGCGAGACGCTGCAGTTCGGGCAGTCGATGGTGCCGGCGCACTGGCGGCAGAAGACCGCGGTCGCGAAGCCGCGGCGATTCAGCAGGACGAGCGACTGTTCTCCCCGGTCGAGTCGCGCCCGAATCCCCTCGCGCAGCGCCCGGCTGAGGATCACATCGGGGCCTTCGGCCGCGTACTCCTCGCGCATGTCAACCACGCTCACCGACGCCAGCGGCCGATCGCGCACGCGGCGCTCGAGGGCGAGGCGCTCGTACCTGCCAGTCATGGCGTTGTGATAGCTCTCCATCGACGGCGTCGCCGATCCCAGGACGACGAGCGCGCCGGCGCGTTGGGCGCGGACGATGGCGACGTCGCGGCCGTTGTAGCGTGGGCTCTCTTCCTGTTTGTAGGAGCCGTCGTGCTCCTCGTCGACGACGATGAGGCCGAGGTTCTCGAGCGGCGCGAAAACGGCCGATCGGGTGCCGACGACGATGTCGATGTCGCCGTGACGGATCCGCTGCCACTGGTCGTGACGCTCGCCGTCGGAGAGGGCGCTGTGCTGGATGGCGACGCGCTCGCCGAACGCCTGCCGGAACAGGGCCGCGGCGGCGGGCGTGAGCGCGATTTCGGGGACGAGCATCAGCACGCGGCGGCCGGCGTTTCGAATCGCGGCGGAGAGGCGGATGTAGACCTCGGTCTTCCCGCTGCCGGTGACGCCATGCAGGAGGGCGACGCGGAACTCGCGGGTATCGGCCAGCTTCCGGAGTCGAGCGAGCGCATCGGTCTGTTCGCCGGTGAGCTGACGATCAGGTCTGACCTTAAGGTCTGACACCGAGGTCTGACCTTCAGGTCTGACCTCCAGGTCTGACATCAAAAAGGGATCACGATCGACACGGTCCTGGCGGAGGCTGATATAGCCACGCTTGGCGAGCCTGGAGATGGCATCGGCTGCGATCCCGCGCGCGGCCAAGGCGCCGGTGCCAATTCCTGTCGGTGTGCCGGCAAGAAGACCCAACGCGTCACGCTGCTTCGGCGTAAGTCTTTCGTCGCCCGCGACGGCCTCCGTCCCCGCCGCGGTAATCGCGGCAACTCTTGTCGTCTTGTGTGCGTCGGCCCGGCCTCCGCGAGCCATAGGCGGGAGCAGCGCCGGGATGGTGTCGCCGACACCGGCCGCGTAGTACTCGGCCGTCCATCGCGCCAGGGCGACAACCTCTGGCGGAACGAAGGCAGACGCATCCAGGAGCTCGCGAATCGGCTTGACGTTCGCCGTTCGCGGTTCAACGTTCACCTCGACGACGATGCCGGTGACGAGGCGGCTGGCGAGCGGGACAACGACGCGCGCGCCGACCCTCGGCGTCGCGACGCCGGCCGGTACTGCGTAGGTCAGCAGATCGAGGTTGGGAACGGGGACGGCGACGCTTATCAGCAACTCAGAACTCAGAACCTAGAACTTAGAACTGAAAACTCGAGTTCTAAGTTCCGAGTTCTTAGTTCTCAGTTAGCAGTCGTTTGACGAGCTTCATATCTTCCCACACCTCGCGCTTCGAGGACGGGTTCCGCAGCAGGTAGGCGGGGTGAAACGTCGGCACCAGCTTGGCGCCCCGATAGTCGAACACCTGGCCGCGCAGGCGGGAGATCGGCGTCTCGCGTCGCAGCAGCGTCTGCGCGGCGTATTTTCCGAGCGCGACGATGACCTTTGGCTTGATGACGTCGATCTGCCGGAACAAAAACGGCTCGCACGACGCGACCTCGTCCGGCTCCGGGTTCCGGTTCTGCGGCGGCCGGCACTTGATGATGTTTGCGATGTAGACGTCGTCGCGCCTGAGGTTGATGGCCTCGATGATCTTGGTGAGCAGCTGCCCGGCGCGGCCGATGAACGGAATCCCCTGCTCGTCCTCATCGGCGCCCGGCGCCTCGCCGACGAACATGAGATCGGCGTCGGGGTTGCCGACGCCGAACACCACCTGCGTCCGCCCGAGAGTGTGCAGCTTACAGCGCGTGCAGTCGCCGATATCCTCGCGGATCGCGACGAGCGCCTCGGCGGCACTCTTTGAAAACGTCAACGGCGCCCCGGTTTGCTGATCCTGCGAACGTGGGGTCTGACCTTCAGGTCTGACCTTTGAGGTCTGACCTTCAGGTCTGACCCGAGCGTCCGGTCGCGTCCGCCAGGCGGCGTCACGGCTCACGCCCGCGACGCCGAGCTCGGCGGCGAACTTGAGATGCTCTCTGATCTGGTCGGGATCCAATCAGGCCTTGACGGGTCGCGCGGACAGCAGCCGCTCGACGCGGGTGAGGATCTCAGCGGCGACGCGCGACTTCGACTGCAGCGGCAGCGCTTCCGCTCCGGTAGGACCGACGATGGTGACGGCGTTGGTGTCGACGTCGAAGCCAGCGTCGGCCCGCGAAACGTCGTTGGCGACGATCAGGTCGGCACGTTTGCCCTCGCGCTTCGCGGTCGCGCGCGCGACCACGTCCTCGGTTTCCGCCGCGAAGCCGATGAGCAACGGTCCGCCGCCGGTGACGCCCCGCCGCCGCCCCAGCTCAGCCAGAACGTCAGGCGTCTTCTTCAACACGAGAGTCAACGTGTCGCCGGCCTTCGCGACCTTCTGCTCCGCGCGCTCCGCCGGCGCATAGTCCGCCACTGCCGCAGCCATGACGACCACGTCCATGTCGCCCGCCCGGGAGGTGACGGCCTGATACATCTCGGCGGCGCTGCGGACCTTGATCACTTCGCGGACCGGCGTGGCATCGATCGTGGTCGGCCCCGTGACCAGCGTCACCACCGCGCCGCGGCGCGCCGCCTCGGCCGCGATCGCGTAGCCCATACGGCCGCTCGAGCGGTTGCCGATGTAGCGCACCGGATCGAAGTCTTCGTAGGTCGGACCGGCGGAGACCAGCACGCGCTGGCCTCGCAGCGGTCCTTCGGGCCGAAGCATCGCGTCCGCCGCCGCGACGATCTCCTCGGGTTCGGCGAGACGCCCCTTCCCGATCCAACCACACGCGAGGTAGCCCTCGCCCGGCTCGACGATACGCGCGCCGCGCGCGGTGAGCGTGTCGAGGTTTGTGCGCACCGCCTCGTGCTCGAACATCTGCGTGTTCATCGCCGGGGCCAGGAGCAGCGGCGCCCGCGTCGCGGTGTAGAGCGTGGTGAGGAAGTCGTCGGCGATGCCGTTGGCAAGCTTGCCGATCACATTGGCCGTGGCGGGGGCGATCAGGAGCAGATCGATCGTCGACGCCAGCGCGATGTGCTCGATGTCGGCGTTCATCCCTTCCTCGAACTGCCCGGTGATGACGCGGCGCCGCGTGATCGCCTCGAAGGTGACAGGCCCGACAAATCGCGTCGCCGAGTGCGTCATGACCGCGACGACCTCATGGCCGCGCTTCTGCAGGCCGCGCGCGACCTCCACGGCTTTGTATGCGCCGATCCCGCCGGTGACGCCCAGGGCGATTAGGCTCACTCGGTCTCCACATTCTCCCGGTCGAGCGCCTCGACCTGCTTCGCGATCACTTCCTGCGCTGCGATGGTGGTCTTCTTGTGGTCGCCGACGTCGACGCGCGGCGTCGACCCGGCGAGGAGCTGGCGGGCGCGCGCGCCGGCCGTGACCACGAACTCGAAGGAATTGGGGAGCTTGGAGCGGTCAATCATGAAAAGTCCTGACTATGGTTTCGGCCTCGCGCTGCATGCGCTGCAGCCGGGCTCGTTCGGAGACGACGATCCCCCTGAGACGGTCCACCGCGGCGGCCAGCCCGTCGTTGACAACGACGAAATCGTATTCGGTGAAGGCCGCCACCTCGTCACGCGCCACCTGCAACCGCCGTTGGATCGCCGCTTCCGTGTCCTTACTCCGGCCCCGCAGCCTTTGCTCGAGCACCTCAAGAGACGGCGGCATCACGAACACGGTCCTCGTCTCGAGGCCGCGGGCCCGCACCTTCCGCGCGCCCTGGACGTCGATCACCAGCACGACGTCGTCGCCCGCTGCGAGCATCCGATCGGTGTCCTCGGCGCGGGTGCCGTAGAGGTTGCCGAACACCTCAGCCCACTCGAGGAACTCACCCGCGGCGGCCATCGCCTCGAACCGCGAGGGCTCGACAAAATTATAGTCCACGCCGCTGGTTTCTCCCTGCCGGGCGGGACGCGACGTATAGGAGCGTGACATCCTGAGATTCGGCAGCTGTTCGACCAGCCGCTCGACCAGCGTCGTCTTGCCGGCGCCCGACGGCGCGGAGACGATGAAGAGCAGCCCGCGCGCCTGGGCCGGGCCGCCCGAACGCTCACTCGACATTCTGGACCTGCTCCCGCATCTTCTCGAGCTCCGCCTTCACCGAGATGATGAGCTCGGACACACGCAGACCGTCGGCCTTCGATCCCATCGTGTTGACCTCCCGATTCATCTCCTGGAGCAGGAAATCGAGCTTGCGGCCGCACGGCTCGACGCTGTCCGCCAGCGTGACCCAATGCGCCACGTGTCCGCGGAACCGCTCGAGCTCCTCGCTGATGTCGGATCGCGCCGCCATGCGCACGATCTCCTGGGCCACCGCCGCTTCGTCGGCCTGCAGCTCGCTGCGCAGCTCGCGCACCCGCTCGGTGACGCGAAGCTCCATCGCCGCGCGTCCCTCGTCGGCCGCCACCGCGATGCGCTCGACCAGATCGGCGACCGCGTTGCGCCGGCCATCGAGATCGCCGCGCAGCGAGTCGCCCTCCCGCGAGCGCATCGAATCGAGGTCGATCAACGCCTGCTCCACGACGCGATGCGTCTGCGCTCCGACCACCGCCTTGGCGTCCTCGTCGTCGTCCGGCTGCCGCTCGCGAATGGTGATCGCCTGCGGCAGCCGCAGCAGATCGCCCGGCGTCAGCGCACCGCTCACCAGCCCGCGCTCACGTGCCTTGTCGAGCGCGACCTCGAGCGCGAGCGCGAATTCGTCGTTCAGTTCGACCTCGACGCCCGGCGTCTGCCGGAGCTGCAGCGACACGCTCAGCTCGATGCGTCCGCGCGCCACGTACCGGGCCACCAGCGCTCGCAGCTGCCCTTCGATCGCCGACAGGAACTGGGGACTCCTCAGCTGCAGGTCGAGGTGGCGATGGTTGACGGCGCGAATCGTCACCGACACGGTGGCGCGCTCGTCCTCGCGCGTCAGCGAAGCGAATCCGGTCATGCTCTTGATCATCGCTGCCCTGCCTGCCCGACTCGAGCGACCCGATCCACGCGACTCACGCTACCCAGCCGACCTACCCGACCTCTCATGACGGTACCATCCTGGTGCGCTCCGTCCTGCGCCCTTCGAGCAGCTGCGACTGGTAGAGCGCGGCGTACTTGCCGTCGGGCTTCGCCAGCAGCTCGTCATGGCGCCCCACCTCGACGATGCTCCCCCGGTCGAGCACGATGATCGCGTCGGCACGGCGGATCGTCGACAGGCGATGCGCGATGACAAACGAGGTCCGGTTCATCATCAGGTTGGCGAGCGCTTCCTGAACCAGCAGCTCGGATTCGGTGTCAAGCGCCGACGTCGCCTCGTCGAGCACGAGGATCGGCGCGTCCTTCAGAATCGCGCGCGCGATCGCGATTCGCTGCCGCTGCCCGCCAGACAGGCGCTGCCCGCGCTCGCCGATCATCGTGTCGTAGCCGCGCGGCAGCACGGCGATGAAATCATGGGCGTTCGCGGCGCGCGCCGCCGACTCGATCTGCGGCAGCGTCGCCTCCGGCGACCCGTAGGCAATGTTGCCGCGAATCGAGTCGTCGAACAGCACCGTGTCCTGCGTGACGATGCCAATCTGCTTGCGCAGCGACGCCACGGTCACCTGCCGGATGTCGACGCCGTCGATCAGGATCGCGCCCGCGCTCACGTCGTAGAAGCGCGGCAACAGGTTGACCAGGGTGGTTTTGCCGGCGCCGCTGCGGCCGACGATCGCGATCATCTCGCCGGCGCACACCGACAGCGAGACGTTGCGCAGGATGCTGGTCGAGCCCTCGTCGTAGCCGAACGCGACCTCGCGGAATTCGATGCTGCGCGCGAACGGCGCCAGCGGCCCGGCGCCGCGCTCTTCCACGACCTCGGTGTGGGTGTCGAGCATCTCGAAGATGCGCTCGGACGCAGCGATCGCCTGCTGCAGATCGGCGTTGACGCGGCTGAGCTTCTTCGCCGGCCCGTACATCAGGAGCAGCGTCGACATGAACAGCGCGAAGGCGCCGGTGTCGAGGTGGTGCTGCGCGATTTGATCGCTGCCGTAGACGATCGCAGCGGCCATGCCGATGCCGCCGATCAGCTCCATCAGCGGCGGCAGGCTCGACAGCGCCGCGGTCACCTTCATGTTGGTGCGGAACAGATGGTAGCCGGCGCGGTTGAACTTCTCCGCCTCGTGTCCCTCGGTGGCGAACGCCTTGACGATGCGATGGCCGGTGAACGCTTCCGTGCCGAGGTGCGAGAGCTGCTCGATCGCTTCCTGGCTGCGCCTGGTCGTGCGCCGCACGCGCTGACCCAGGCGAATCAGCGGGTAGACAATGAGCGGCGCACCGGTCAGACAGACGATCGTCAGCCGCGCATCGTAGTAGAACAGCAGCGCCGCGAGGCCGACCACCGCGAGCGACTCGCGCGCCAGGTCCGCGACCGTTTCCGACACCACCTGCTGCACCTGCCCGACGTCGTTGTTGATGCGCGAGAGCAGGCGACCGGTGGCGCCGTGGGCGAAGAACCCGGCGGACTGGTTCAGGATGTGCCGGTAGAGCGCGTTGCGAATGTCCATGACCACGCGCTGGCCGACATCCGCCATCAGGTACGAGGAGGCGAACGACCCCACCCCCTTCAGCAGGAACACCGCGACGATCGCCCACGCCACGAACGACACGTCCTGCTGCCGCGGCAGCACGTCGTTGAAAATCGGCTTGATGAGATACGGCAGGCCGGCGGTGCCGATCGCGTAGACGATCATGCCGAGCATTGCCCACGCCATCCGTCCCCGGTACGGCCGCGTATAGCCGAACAACCGCCGGAGCGTATGGCGCTGCCGTACGGGCATCTAGGCCACCCTACTTCTCGTCATAACCCCGCGGGTGAGCGCGATGCCAGTCCCAGGCGGTACGCACGATGGTCTCGAGATCGCCGAGCTGCGGCTGCCAGCCCAGCGAGGCTCGTGCCTTGTCTGCGGCCGCGTACAACACCGCCGGATCGCCGGCGCGTCTGGGCGCCAGCGTCCACCGCACCTCGCGTCCGGTCACCCGCGCGACCGTGTCGATCACGTCGCGCACCGAGTGCGGACGGCCGGTCCCGAGGTTGTAGGCGCCGGAGGTTCCGCCGCCGGTGATGGACTGGAGCGCTTTGACGTGCGCGTCGGCAAGGTCGGTGACGTGGACGTAGTCCCGCAGGCAGGTGCCGTCGGGCGTCGGGTAATCGTCGCCGAACACCTGCAGGCTGCGCCCGCCGAGAGCCGCTTCGATCGCGCGCGGGATGAGATGGATTTCCGGCGAATGATCCTCGCCGATCTCGCCCTCGGGATCGGCGCCCGACGCGTTGAAATATCGCAGCGCGACGAAGCGTATCCCATAGGCGGTCTCGAAGTGCGGCAACGCCCGCTCGATCGCCAGCTTCGACTCGCCGTAGCTGTTGATCGGGTGCTGCGGATGCGTCTCGGCGATCGGCGCTTCGCTGGGCTCGCCGTACGTGGCGCAGGTGGACGAGAACACGAACTGCACCACCGACTCCGCCGCCATCGCCTCCAGCACGCTGAGCGCGCCACTGACGTTGTTGCGGTAGTACCTGGCCGGCTCCCGGACCGACTCGCCGACGTCGAGCAAGGCGGCAAAGTGCATCACGGCTGAAATCTCGTGGCGCCGTAGCGCGGCCCGCACCGCGGCGGTGTCGGCGACATCGCCTTCCACCAGCTCGCCGAACTTCACCGCGGCCCGATGGCCGGCCAACAGGTTGTCGAACGCAACCACCCGATAGCCCGCTCGATGCAGCGCCTTGCACGCGTGGCTGCCGATGTAGCCGGCGCCCCCGGT
>DATASG010000172.1:0-5450 GCA_036269295.1 Vicinamibacterales bacterium
CCATGTCCTGCAGCTGCCGGGCCACTTCGTCCGCGACCGCAGAGAGATCGACGCTCTGCTCGCTGGGCATGTCGATCGGGTCTTTCATGCGCCCGATGCGCTGCAGGTTCTCGACCAGCCAGGCGAGTCGATCCGTGCTGCTCTTGACCGTGGCCGCCACCTTCGCCAGGCGCGGCAGGTCGTGTCGAACCTTGTCGTTGTCGAGCAGGGCGGCCGCGAACCGCAGCGTGCCGATCGGCGAGCGCAGCTCATGGCTGGCCGTGCGGTTGAAGGCCTTCAGCCGCTCGTTCTGCTCCTGAATCGTCGTGGTATATGCGCCGATGAAAGTGTCCACCGTCGTTCGCATCAGCACCCGCACCGCGCGGGTCAGGCGGCGATGCACCTCGAAGCATTCGCCGACCGACGGCTGAGGATCGAGTCGTCCGGTTTCCTCGACCAGAAACGCCTCCAGGATCTCACCGAGGATCTCGTACTCGTGCAGCAGCTGGTGCGCGGACGCGTGCTGCGCATGACGCAGCTGCCCGAGCTCGCTGGCCTTGTCCATCACCGCCGCGTTGGCGGCGATCTCTTCGTCGTCCGGCGCCGCGAGGTAGCCGGCGATCTCGTTGATGAGCGCAGGAATGTGATCGAGCAGCTGTTCCGACGGGAACACGTCTCCGGCGGGCACGGTCAAGAGCGCGCGCAGGCGGTCGAGCCAGCTGGCGGCGATGGCAACGCGCTCGCCGGACATGCGTCCCGAGATGACAGCCGGATAGCCTTCGGCGGTAATCGCCATGATGTTTGAATACGGACCGCGGTAGTCGCAGCAATCTTAGCAGTTTCCGGTCGAGATGCTCACTGGTTCGGTCGAAGCGACACCCTTCGACCGACCCCCTAGAGCTGCCAGTAGGCCGCGTGGGCGCGACGCACGGTCGCGAGCGTCGCGGCGCCCCGGTCGGCAGCCCGGCCCGATTTCGGCCACGACACCGGCGTCGACAGCGTCGGCGTCGCGTGCGCGTCGATGATCGCGTCGAGCGAGGCGGCCAGCGCCTCCAGATCGTAGCCGCCTTCGGTGACCGACACGATCCGTCCGCGGCAGCACTCCTCCGCCACCGCTCGCAGTTCCAGGGTCATCGCCGCGAACGCCGCCGTGGAGAGACGCAGGCCGCCGAGCGGATCGCGCTCGTGTGCGTCAACGCCGGCCGACACGATGATGAGATCGGGCTCGAACTGGCGCAGCACGGGCGTCACGACCTTCTCGAACACGATCTGGAAGTCCTCGTCTGACGCGCCGACTTCGAGCGGCACGTTGACCGTGAATCCGAGGCCTGCCTCGCGTCCCAGCTCAGTGGCCGCTCCGGTCCCCGGGTAGTACGGAAACTGGTGCGTCGAGATATACAGAACCTGCCGATCGGCCTCGAAGATGTGTTGCGTGCCGTTGCCGTGATGGACGTCGTAGTCGACGATCGCGACCTTCGCGGCGCCTTGCGCTCGGGCATGCGCGGCCGCCACGGCCACGTTGTTGTAGAGACAGAATCCCATCGCGCGATCGCGCTCCGCGTGGTGCCCTGGCGGGCGGACCATCGCGACCGCCGCCTGGTGCGATCCTCCCATCACCCGTTCGACGCCATCGATCGCCGCCCCGGCCGCGAGCAGTGCAATCTCGTGCGACTCGGGCGAGGTGTATGTATCGGGATCGAGCTGCATCGCCTGGCCTGCGGTCTCGCTGATGCGCCGCAGATAACCGCGATCGTGTACGCGCGCCAGCTGCTCGACCGTTGCCGCGCGCGGCGCGACGATCTCGGCGCCACGCAGGCGCCAGCGGTCAGCTACGGCGTCCATGACCTCGGCACGCTCTGGCCGCTCCGGGTGGCCCGGGGGCGTTTGATGTTCGGCGAAGCGATCGGAGTGGATCAGGATGACGGGCATAGAGACTGCAGATTGTAGAATAACCGCAGATTGCAGGCATGAAGCCGCCCCGCACCGCTCTCGTCACCGGCGCCAATCGCGGCATCGGCCTCGAAGTGTGCCGTCAACTGGCCGCGCTCGGCCTTCGCGTGATGCTGACGGCTCGGGACCGGTCAAAGGCCGATGGGGCTGCCCGGTCACTTCGACCTGGCGGCGACGTTGTGGCGGCGCGTCTGGACGTCACCGATCCGGTGAGTATCCGCGCCCTGGCGAGCGAGCAGATCGACGTGCTGGTGAACAACGCCGCGGTCCTGGTCGACGAAGGCGAAGGCGTCTTGGAGCTGACCGCCGAGAACCTGCGCATGACCTTCGAGACCAACGTGTTCGCGCCGATCGCCGTCAGCCAGGCCTTCGTCCCTGGCATGATCTCCCGCGGCTACGGCCGCATCGTCAACGTGTCGTCGCAGGCGGGTCAGCTGACGTCGATGAGCACCTACGCGCCCGCCTACTCGATGTCGAAAGCGGCGCTCAACGCCTTCACCCGGCAGCTCGCCTCGGCGACCAGGGGGACCGGCATCCTCGTGAACAGCGCCTGCCCAGGCTGGGTGCGGACCGACATGGGCGGCCGCAACGCGCCGCGGTCGGTCGAACAGGGCGCCGATACGATCGTCTGGCTCGCGACTCTCGAGGCCAGGGGACCGACGGGAGGATTCTTCAGCGACCGCAAGCCGATTGCGTGGTAGCTGGATCCGCGAAATCGGTGTAATCCGCGGACCCTCGAAATCCGCGTAATCTGCGGACCTGCGTAATCCGCGGATCAGAGCATCGCCAGCGCGTGCGCTTCAAGTGACTTGAGCCGCGCTTCGAGCGTCACCCGCGCCCGCTCCCTCGCCGCGTCGTCGGCGTCGGGCGGCACCTCGATTGGCTCGCCGATCGCAATCGCAACGTTCGACCACGGCTTCGGGATCTGCGTTCGATCCCAGCTCTTCGCGGTCCAATGGCGATCGGACTCGATATGGAACGGGACGATCGGATTCCCGGTGGCTTTGGCCAGCCACACCGCGCCAGGTTGGGCAACCTGCGACGGCCCGCGCGGACCGTCGAGCGTGAACGCCGCCGGCTTGCCCGCCGCCATGTCGCGCTTCAGCTGCACCAGCGCTTTCACGGCACCGCGCGACGTCGACCCTCGTGCCGTCCCGTAGCCGAACCGCTGGATGATCCCGGCGATCCACTCGCCGTCGAAATTCTCGCTGGTGATGACGACGATGCCGCGCCTTCGGAAGTAGACGGTGGCCGGGAGGATCCGCCCGTGCCAGAAGGCCATGATCGGCTGGCGGCCGCTGCGCGCCACAGCATCGAGATGCTCGAGCCCTGCCCGGCGCCAGCGGAACGTCGATCCGAGCGCGGCGACAACCGGATATCCGAGCCGGGAGATCAGGCTCGCCTGCACCCGTTTCAGACGGGACGCTCGCCAATCGGCCGTGCTCATGGCAGTTGGTGAATCGGCGAGTTCGCGAGTTGGTGAATGAACGGCGTCGGTCTTCGCATCACCAACTCATCAGGTCACCAACTCACCAATTTCATATTCTCGGCTGCAGCTTCCCGTTGACGTAGGTCATCAGATCGACGAACTGGGTATCCGACTGCGCGCTGGCGCCCGCGCCCTTGAGCATGATCGAGCAGAACGGGCAGGCGGTGACGACGGTGTTCGCGCCGGTGGCCTGGAGTTGCTTGAAGCGCACGTCGCTGATGCGCGTGCCCTGCTCCTCTTCTTTGTCGTTGAACAGCAGGCCACCGCCGGCGCCGCAGCAGTAGGGGTTGTCGCGGTTGCGCTCGACCTCGCTGATCTCGGCGCCGAAGCGCTCGAGCAGCGCGCGCGGCTCGTCGACCTTCCCGGCGTAGCGTCCGAGATAGCACGGGTCGTGGAACGTGACCGTATCGCGTCCGCCTTCGCCCCCGGGAGCTGCGGCGGAATCGGGCGCGGGTAGCTTCCCGCGCGTCAGTTCTTCGATGTAGACCGAGGAGTGCACGATCTCGACCCCGTAGCCGAACTTCTTGTAGTCGTCGCCGATCGTCTTGACGCAGTGCGGGCACGAGGTCAGGATTTTCTTCGGACCCGCGGCCTTGAGATCGGCGATGTTCGCGTTGGCCAGCTCCTGGTACATGTACTCGTTGCCGGTGCGCTTGGCCGGATCGCCGGTGCATTTTTCTTTCGACAGCACGCCGAACTTCACGCCGCAGCTGCGGAGGATGGCGAACATCGACTTGAGCGACTTCTGGAAATCGGCGTCGAACGACCCGGCGCAGCCGAGCCACACCATCACCTCGTGTCTGGCGGGGTCGAACGTCTCGAGCTCGGCCGAGGTCACGAACTTGGTGCGCTGATCGTAGCCGAGGCCCCAGATGTTGCTGCGGCGCTCGAGGTTGTTGTACATCGAGCCGAGGTACTCGGGCGCGTCGCCGTTGGACGCGAGGCCGCGGCGGGCGCCGATCAGGATCGGCAGGTGCTCGATGCCGACCGGGCACTGGTTCTCACAGGCGCCGCAGGTCGTGCACTGCCACAGCACTTTCTCGGAGTAGATCTCACCGAGCTTGCGCTCGCGATCGCCAGCCAGCAGCGCCGCCTGCGTCTGCAGGATGATGCTCTTCGGGTTCAGCTCCTTGCCGGCTCCCCAGGCGGGACAGTTCACCTGACAGCGGCCGCACTCGACGCAGGTGAACGCGTCCAGCGCGCTCTTGCTGCCGAGATCCTTCACCGTCTCGAGGCCGACCTGCTCTTTCTCGAAATCGAGGTTCGGCAGGTTGCCAAGCTCCCGCGATTTGAGGAACACGGTGACCGGCGACAGCACCAGGTGGAGGTGCTTCGAGGCGGGGATCAGCGCCATGAACGCCAGGATCACGATCACGTGGATCCACCAGTTCACACGCTCCGCGCTGCTCCCTTCCTCCAGCCGGAACGTGAGCAGGAACGTGATCATCAGCGTGGCGATGAACAGTGCGATGACGATCGACTCGACCGAGACTCTGGTGCCGAGCGCGACCGGCCGCACCAGAGCCCGCCGGATCAGGAGATACGTGATCCCGAGCAGGACCGCGGTCGCCAACGGCGTCAGCGCCAGCCGGTAGCCGTAAAACCAACCGGCGTGCGTCAGGTCGACGATGCCGAGCCCGTAAAGGAACTCGGTCAGGGTGTAGCCGCCGAACGCCACGAAGCCCCAGAACACGAACGCGTGCATCAGGCCGGTCAGCGGGCGCTCTCTGATCGTGCGCCGCTGCAGCACGACGTCGATCAGGAACCGGCCGGCGCGAAAACCGATGTCGTCGACGGAAAAGGTGTTGGGAGCCGCGGCGATCAGGCGGACGCGCCGCGCTACCTGCGCCGCGAATGCGCCCAGGAACGCCAGGAACAGGACCCAGAACGCCAGGGTAGACATGATCAGGACATAGCCTTTGTCACCCTCTGTGTCCTTGTCAGGCTTTCAGTGCTTCGATGATGGCAGGCACGATCTCGAACAGGTCGCCGACGATCCCGTAGTCGGCGATCTCGAAGATCGGCGCCTCGG
>DATASG010000173.1:0-5150 GCA_036269295.1 Vicinamibacterales bacterium
ACCACGATCGCCTTCACCAGCGGATCGCGCCGCGCCTGGCGGATGTACTCGATCAGCGTCTCCGATCCGGCGACCGCGCCGTTGACCGGGTCGTAGCCGCTCTTGCCGCCGTTGATCGTGCCAGTCGCATAGATCACGGCGAGGCGCGGCCCCTTGTTCAGGCCGAGCGACGATAGGCTCACCCGTGCGTAGTCGTCGCCGTCGAGATGGCGGCGCTGCTCGCCGGCGCGCAGCTTGTCGTCGACCTGATCTTCGTAGGCGATCTCGTCGACCAGGCCGGCGCTGAGCGCGTCCTCCGGCAGGAACGGCCCTTCGTCTATCAGTGCCCGCACGTCGGCTTCGTTCTTCTTCCGGCCGTCGGCGATGCCCCGCACGATCTGCTCGTACAGATCGCGGTTCATCGACTCGTCCATCTCCTTGTGCGCGGCGGTGTAGCCTTTTTCCTTGAAGGTGTTGACCGCCGTCTTGTACTGGCCGATGCGGTGGAGATCGGCGACGGCGCCGATCTTGTCGAGCGTGCCGCGGAGAAACAGCTCGTAGGTCGCGACCCCGACCAGATCCAGCGGCGTCGACGGCATCAAATAGATCTTGTCAGCCGCGGTCGCAAGGTAGTACTCGCGATCGCCGCCGTACTCGATGTAGGCGTAGACCGGCTTGCCGGACTTCCGGAAGTCGAGCACCGCGTCGCGCACTTCCTGCACCTTGGCCCAGAACGGCGACTCGAACCCGGTTGGCTTCAGCAGCACCGCCTTGACGCGCGGATCGATCTTCGCCTTGCGCAGGTTGTCCACGATCGCCCGCACCGTCGGCGTCCGCGATCCGCGCAGGTAGCCGACCACGTCAGCCGGCGCGAGCTCGGTCAGCGGGCCGCCGACGCGCAGCACCAGCGTGGCGTGGGACGGCACCGACGGCTCGCGGCCGAACACGACATACATCAGCGCGAAGCCGGCAATCGAGACGAACACCGCGAAGCCGAGCATCGTGAAGAGGATTGCAAATCCACGGCGAGCCATGTCATCAGTATAGTCTCCCCCATGGAGACGCTGCTCAAAGACATCCGCTACGCCGTGGCCATGATGCGGCGCAACACGAGCTTCACGGCCGCCGCGCTGTTGACGCTGGCGCTCGGCATTGGCGCGACCACGGCGGTGTTCTCGGTCGTGTACGGCGTGCTGCTGCGGCCGCTGCCCTACCCCGCCGCCGACCGGCTGGTGCGGCTGTCCGAGGAGCATCCCGGCGCCGTGTCACCGCTGCGGGCGCCGATGCTGAGCAACCTCACCTACTACCAGTGGAGCGCGTCACCGCGGACCATCGACCAGTTCGCCGGCTACCGCTCGTCGCAGTACACCGTGACGCGGAACGGCGAATCGTCGCGCCTCGAAGGCGCCGACGTCACGCCGTCGCTGTTCGCGATGCTCGGCGAGACCGCCGCGCTCGGCCGGTTCCTTCGCGACGACGACGCGAGGACCGGCAGCCCCGCGGTCGCGGTGCTGAGCGACCGCGGCTGGCGCGAACGGTTCAACGCCGAGCCGTCGATCATCGGACGGGGGGTTGACATCGACGGCAGGCCGGCGACGATCGTCGGCGTCGCCAGACCCGGTCTCGCGTTTCCGGACCATGACGCGCTCTTGTGGATGCCTCTCGTGATTCCGCCGCCGGCGGCCGACGCGGTTGCCGGCCGGCGTGGTCGAGTGTCCGTCTTGTTCGCACTCGCGCGACTGAAACCGAACGCGACCACCGCGCAGGCGGCAGCTGAAGGGACCGCGGCCGCGAGAAGTACCGTGCGGCCGATGGCCGCGAACCTCCTCTTCGGCGTCGGTGGCCCGCCGGTGGTGCACGTCCGCGGCATGGTCGAGGAGATGACCGCGACCATCCGGCCGGCACTGCTGGTGCTCGCCGCGGGCGTCGCCTGCGTGCTGCTCATCGCCTGCGCCAACGTGGCAAACCTGTTTCTCGCGCGCGGCGTCGCGCGCGAGCGCGAGCTGGCGGTGCGCGCGGCGATCGGCGCCAGTGCGTCGCGCATCGCGCGTCAGTTGGTGACCGAAAGCCTCGTGCTGTCGGCGGCTGGTGCCGCGGTCGGGCTCGGGCTGGCGTGGGCGCTCGTGCACCTCGCGCAAACGACGGCGGCGCGCGACTTTCCGCGGCTCGACGCCATCCGCCTCGACGGTCCGGTGCTGGCGTTCACCATCGCCACCGCGCTGTTCACGGCGATCGCCGCCGGGTTCGCCCCGGCGCTGCGCGGCAGCCGGTTCAATCTCGCCGAGTCGCTGCACGGCGGCGACGGAGCCACCGCCGGCGGCTTCCGCGGTCCGCGCGCGCGGCGGCTGCGCGACGGTCTGCTGACGGCGGAAGCGGCGTTCGCGGTCCTGCTGCTGGTCAGCGCGACGCTGCTGGCGCGCAGCTTCGTGCGGCTGACGCACGTCGACGCCGGCTACACGCCGGATCGCGTCCTCGCCGTCCAGGTCTACGTGCCCGGCGGCGACAGCGACGCGCAGGCGGCACGGCGGCTCGTCGCCCCGCTGGTCGAGCGCGTACGCGCCACGCCGGGTGTGGTCGCGGCCGGCGCCGGCAACATGATGCCGCTCGACAGCTCCACCATGATCTCCGGCTTCCCGTCGCCCTGGACGCCGGCTGGCGCCGAGCCGGGAAACGCACGGGCGGTGACTTATGTCGTCACCCCCGGATATCAGGATGCGCTCGGGCTCCGCGTCCATCAGGGCCGGCTGTTCGTCGACGCCGACGTGTCAAGCGGGACCCGCGCGTGGGTCGTGAGCGAAGAGTTCGCACGCCTGTATCTGCCGCCGCAGCCGCTCGGCTACCGATTCGAGCAGCAAACGGACACCGGCTCGGTAGCGATCGAGATCGTCGGCATCGTCGCCAACGTGCTGAAGGATGGGAACGATCGCAAACCGCAGCCGGACGTCTACGTGGTGGCGAGGGATCGAACCGGGTTAGGTGCCCACTTCGAGCTTGTGATTAGAACGGCCGGCGCGCCGGCGTCTTTGGCGCCGTCGGTGCGGGCGACCGTCCACGAGGCGCTGCCTACGGCCGCCATCGAAACGGTGCCGCTCTCGCGGCGCGTCGCCGAGTCAGTCGGTCAGCCACGGTTCGCGACCACCGTCCTCGTGGCCTTTGCGATTCTCGCGCTCGCGCTTGCCTCGGTCGGCCTGTACGGTGTGCTGTCATACAGCGTGTCCCAGCGGCGCCGCGAGCTGGGCGTGCGCGCCGCGCTCGGAGCCGCGAAGTCGGACCTTGTGCGCCTGGTGGTGCGCGAAGGCCTGGGCGCCACCATCGCCGGGCTCGGTGCCGGTCTGGTGGCCGCGGTGCTTCTCACCCGCCTGATGCGCGGCGTGCTGTTCGGCGTCGGCCCGCTCGACATCTTTGCCTTCGCGGCGGCGCCGCTGGTGCTGATCCCGATTGCCGTCGCGGCCTGCCTGCTCCCGGCCACCCGCGCTGCGCAAACCGATCCCATCGAGGCGTTGCGGATTGAATGAGCGCTCCCTGCGGCACACGCCTTGCACCTTCGCGGCCTCATGAAATCGACGCTCATCCTGGGTGTCTTGTCGTCGATCGTCCTTGTCGCGCCGTCCGTTCTCGCGCAGACTGCGCCGGCCGCTCCCCCGCCCCCGCCTCTGTGGGACGCGCAGGTCGGCGCCTCGTTTGTCGGTACGAGCGGCAACTCTGACACCTCGTCGGCAGGAATCGACTTCGCCGCCCACCGGCGCGGCGCAATCTGGCAGCTGGAGTCAGCGGCGACCGCGGTCCGCACCAGCAGCGACGGCGCGACCACCGCCGAGCGCTACCTCGGCATGTTCAGGATGCAGCGCAAGCTGACGCCGATCGTCGGCCTGGAGACAGGCGCCCGGCTCGAGCGCGATCGTTTCTCCGGCCTCGACGCCCGCTCGATTCTCGACGGTGGGTTGAGCTGGGCACTCGTGCATCATCCGGAATGGACGCTTGACGGCATCAGCAGCATTGCCTGGCTGCACGAATCGCGCGCGGCCGGCGTCGATGTGAACGATCCGATCGGCGTCCTTCAGCTCCTCAGCCGGATCCCGTTTGGCGCCGCGGGCGACACCACCCAGCGCTTCACCTACTATCCCGACTTCAAGGTGACCTCGGCCTACCGATCCGAGGCGGAAGTCACCGCGCAGGCAGCGATGAGCGTACGTCTGGCGTTGAAGATCGCGTATCTGCTGCGCTACTCGAACGACCCGGTGCCGGGATTCAAGAAGACCGACAACACGACCACGGCGTCTGTGGTATTGCGCTGGAAGGCGACGACCGCGGCGCGCTAGTAGACGCTAGTAGAAACGGCTCGCGGCGCGGGACTGATAGAGATTCACGAGGGACTTCAGTTATACTGAGGTTTCGGCCTGCGAGGTTTTTCTCACCACTTGCGGAAGTGGCGGAACGGCAGACGCGCTAGCCTCAGGAGCTAGTTGGAGCAATCCAGTGGAGGTTCGAATCCTCTCTTCCGCACCACTCATTTTAAAGGACTTACGCCGATGAGCCGACCTGCAGCTTGGTTGTCTTGGTCGAGCCGTTGGTCGAGTCCAGCACGCTTGCGCGTTCGCCGTTTCGCCCTCAATTTCGACCCTAAAATTGAAGCATGAAACATTCACTCTGCACGTGCGGCGTGGCTGCTGGCGTCATCGTAATCGTGGGTCATTTCTGCCCGGTGCACTATCGCCAATCATTCGTGACCGGGCAGCACCCCCTTCATCAGCACTTCGCCAACGACACGCCGCGTTCAGTGCGGTTCTTGGTGTCGGGTGAGATGAACAGCATCACCGACGACCCGGAATATCCCTATTACTCAACGCACGGCGACTGAAGGCGTGGGCCAACGATGATTTTCGACCCGAAGCAACATCCAATCACACCCGCACCGCCCATCGCCTGTCACCATTGTACGCAGTCGTTCGAGCCACACGACTCCATCGTGCCTGAGACCGACGAGGGAGTGACTGTCTACTAGCATCGCTCCTGTGCCGACCGCGTTGTCAACGAGCGCCTCGAAGCAAGCGAGCGCCGTCTAGCGGAATCCATCGACCCGCTAGTCGTGCGGCTCCGTGACGCGCTTCGTCGGCACTAATCGTCAATTCGATAAAGGCAACGTTGTCCACCGTGATGTCACACCAATCCTT
>DATASG010000174.1:0-10014 GCA_036269295.1 Vicinamibacterales bacterium
CGCCGCGATCGTGACGACGATCAAGAGTGGCGGCAATTCCTTCAAGGGCCTCGAGCACTTCTCCTACGAGCCGGGCAGCTTTGTCGGCAGCAACGCCGCGACGCCCGACATCGCGGCGCGCGGCTACGTCTGCCCCGCGAACGGCGACGGCGTCCAGCAGTGCAACAACCCGAACCTGCTGTTCTGGGAAGGGCACGCCGACGTCGGCGGCCCGGTGAAGAAGGACAAGATCTGGTTCTACGCCGCCTACAACCAGTTCAAGATCGACAAACAGGTGGCGGGCGTCGCCCAGAGTGTCGCGACCGATCTCGGCAAGTTCAATAACTACACGGCCAAGGGCACCGTCAAAGCGAATGCCAGCAACACGATCATCGGCTACTTCCAGGCCGGCCGGAAACAAAAGCCGTTCCGCAACCTGTCGACGCTGGTGCCGCCGGAGTCGGTTCTCGCGCAGGACAGCTGGTCGAAGATTTACAAAGCCGAATGGCAATCGGTGCTCAGCGACCGCATGTTCCTCAACGTCAACGTCGGGCGGTTCACGCTCGCCTGGCCGATGGTCCCCGCCGTGGATCCGCGCGGCGCCGCGGCGAATATTGCGGCGACCTATCGGTCTGACCTCTCTCAGACCGGCTCGGGCTGGAACGCGTTCACGTCGACCCGGTCGAAGCCGCAGGTCAAAGCGCAAGTGACTTACTACGCCCCGAGCAAGGTCGGGAGCCACGACTTCAAGTTCGGCTTCGAGGACATGTACGATAACTATCACTTCGGGATCAACGGCCAATCCGGTCCGTACCGGCTGTCGTATCCGTCCCACGGCGCGGCGCCGGATCGTATCCGGTTCATCGACACCGGCCTGCCGGGTGCCTACGACAGCTCGTGGACGGCCGGAGCCAACATCGACCAGCACTACTCGGCCTACGCGCAGGATCGCTGGGCGCTGAACAACCGGCTGTCCCTTACCGGGGGCTTCCGCTTCGACTACCAGGACGTCGGTTACCAGGCCGGCGTACGGACGCCCGAGATCTGTGACGCGACGACGGCGCTACAGGCCGGCGACGGCGGCCGCATCTTCCCGTGCTCGTCGACGGTGCCGGGAGCCTCGTTCTTCAAGAACAAGAACGTGGCTGCCCGCGTCGGGCTCAGCTACAGCCTGACCAGCGACAGCAAGAACGTGCTCAAGGCGTTCTATGGCCGCTACTACAACAATCTTGCCGATGGTTATTCGTCGGCGAATCCGGCCGGCCAGAGCTACGTCGAGTACAACTTCAACGACCTGAACCACAACGGGAAGTACGACGGCCCGCAGGAGCTCGGCACCTTCAGAACCCGCCTCGGCGGCGCCGACGCCCCGGTGGACCCGAACACGAAAACGCCGTACACCGACGAATACAGCGTCTCTCTCGAGCGCCAATTCTGGGGTGAGTCGTCGATCCGCGGCACCTACGTCCGCAAGATGCAGAAGGACTTCGTGCCGTTCTACGCCACGTCGATCGTCCCGGCGTGGGTTGGCAAGCAAACTGTGCCGGTTACCGCAACCGCGTTAGGCGTGACCTACAACCTCCTCGACGTGCCGAATTCACTCGCCAACGCCACCGATTCGTCGTACACCAACGCTCCGGACAGCGACTTCACCTACGACACCCTCGAAGTCGCGTTCACGAAGCGCATTGCCAGGGCCTTCTTCCAGGCAAGCGGCGACTATCAGTGGCGCAACGAGCTGCGAACCGCGGACATGACCTCGCCGGCGTCGTCGACCAGCCCGCTCAGCACCGACCCGATCGGCGTGTTCTCGCAGATCTCGGTGAACCCGAACGCGCCGAACCGGCAGAAGACCACGATGTACCACGCCCAGTTGGCGGGGCACTACACGTTTGCCTATGACGTGGGCGTGGGATTGAACTACCGCTTCCAGAGCGGGTTCCCCTACGCGGGGATCGTGCCGGATGGAACGGTGAACTTGAACGTCTGCAACTTCGGCTGCGCGTTCTTCTCGCAGAACCTGGACCAGAATCGATCGGAATCAGTCAACCTGATGAATCTGCGGATCGACAAGTCGTTCCCGCTCGGCGGCTCGAGGAAGGCGACGCTGATGCTGGACATCTACAACCTCCTCAACGCCGACCCGGTAACCAACTTCAACCTGTTGCTCGGACCGACCTATAAGAACGTGATCGCGGTCCTCGACCCACGAGTGTTCCAGATGGGCTTCAGGTTCGAGTTCTAGACCCGTCTATCAGCGCGCGCCAATCCGTTGGAGGTTGGCGCGCGCATCCGCAAAGTCCGGGCGCAACGCCAACGCCCGCCGCCATTCCTCCACCGCACGATTCCTGTTTCCGACACGCGCGTACGCGACGCCGAGCACATTGTGAGCCGTGGCGAGATCGGGATTGATCGCCACCGCGCGGGTGAGCGCCTCGATCGAGTCGGCGGCGCGGTTCTCCAACAGATACAGGGCGCCGAGATTCGACCAGGTCGCGGCGGCATTCGGCGACAGCACGAGCGCCTTGCGGAAGGTCGCCTCAGCGTCCCGACCGCGGCGACTGCGCGCGTACGCCTGCGCGAGTGTGTCCAGCGTCTCGACGTCGGACTCGTCCTGCCGTGCCAGCGGCTCGAGGATCGCGAGCGCACGAGGGTAGTCGCCGGCATCGGTGTACATTGAACCAAGCGAGCGCAGCAGCGGTCGATCCGCGCGTCCGTCCCGCGCGGCACCGTCCGCGACGGCGATCGCCTCGGCGAGATGTCCGCTGGTACGCAGCATGAGCGCGAGCCGATCGTAGGCCACGGTCAGGTCGGGCCGCGCGCCGAGCACGTCGCGGACGATGGCGATGGCCCGCGGTGCGTCACCTCGCGCCCACGTCGCCGCCGCGTCGTCGAGCGCCGCGTTGAGGTGCACCAGTTGCTTCGGATCGTCGGCCGACGTGTACTTGCGGGCCGGCGCCAGCGACGGACGCACGATGTAGCCCAGCGATCGGAGCCGGGCGTCCGCATCAGGATCGATGGCGACCGGGGCCGGCGCCTTGGCGCCATTGCCGGCAACCCGATCCAGGCGCGATTCGAGGTCGCGCGCATCGTCGCGGCGCGCAGCGTAGAGGTTGTGCGCCTCGCCCGGATCCACGGACAGGTCGTAGAGCTCGGGAATCGGCAGATCGATCAGCTTGCGCCGCCGGCTTACGATCCCTTTGAGGGGCGCCCAGTTTCGGGTGAAATTGGCGTTCAGCGCCTCGAAATACGATCCCGGGTCGTCTCCAGGAACCGCGCCACGAAGGCTTCGTCCGTCAAGAGCGGCCGGGGCGGTGACGCCGACCAGGTCGAGCACCGTCGGCATGATGTCAACCAGCCGTGCGGGCACGTTGATGGACGCGGCGGGAATGGCGGGTGGTGCCCAGAAGATCAGCGGCACGCGCAGGGTCGATTCGTAGGCAAACAGTCCGTGGGTGCGCTCGCCGTGCTCCCCCAGCGACTCGCCGTGGTCCGACGCGATGACCACGAGCGTGTGCTCGAGGGCGTGTGCCGTGCGAAGGCGCGCCAGGAACGTTCCGAGGGCGGCATCGGCGTACGCGATTTCACCCGAATAGGGGTCCGCGAGGTATCGGGACGCGTATGGCTCGGGCGGGGTGTACGGCTCATGAGGGTCGTACAGGTGGGCCCAGACGAACCAGGGGCTGGGGGCAGGGATAATCCACTCCTGTGCCGGCGCCAGCACCTGCTCGGCGGTGCGCTGCACGATTTCAAGATTCGCGCTGCTGCCGCTGAGACGATCGTCGTAGAGGTCAAAGCCGGCGTTGAGACCGAAGCGTGCGTCAAGGACAAACGAGCCGACGAACGCGGCAGTGCGGTAGCCCGCCGACGCGAGGGCGCTGGCGAGCGTGGGCTGTTTCCGGTCGAAACGGAAAGCGCCGTTGTCGCGAACGCCGTTGCCGGGCGGATACAGGCCGCTCATGATCGTCGCGTGCGACGGAAGCGTCATCGGCACGTGAGCGTGGGCGACGGCGAAGCGTAGTCCTTCGGCGGCAAACTGGTCGAGCGTGGGGGTCAGGCCGCGTGTGCTTCCGTAGGCGCCGACGTGATCGGCCCGCAGCGTGTCGATGGTCACCAGCAGTACATTGGAGCCCCGCAGCGCTGCCGCGGCAATCGGGACGGGCGCCGCCTCTCTCGGGCGACCGCACGCCGCGGCACCGGCAGCGGCGGCAACGGCGACAAGCCCGAACACGAGGAGCGACGGTCGCGTCGGCCTTCCCGCGATCGCGGGTGTGACGCCAATCATCGGACCGGTTCTTTGAGGCGCGCCAACGTCGACGCCACGCGGGCCATGTCGCTCGCGTACTTGTCCGGGGGCGCCTCCTGAGCGAAGCGCCGCAGATAGGGAATCGCCTCGGACGGCGTGCGGCTGTCGGCGAGGAGCATCCCCAGGTTGAACAACAGGTCGTAGTCGCGCGGGACCAGCCGCTCGGCGCGGCGCCACGCGTCGATGGCACCCGGTGCGTCCCGATCAACCAGCGCGGCCCCCAACGCGTTCCACGCCTCACCGTACGACGGATCGATCGCCGTTGCACGCCGGAATGCCGCAACCGCCTCGTCGCGTCTCCGGCTCTGCAACTCGAACAGTCCGAGATTGAACCACGCCGTGGCGGCGCCGGGATTGCGATCGATCAGCGTGTGAAAGATCGCACGCGCCTCGCTGGCGCGTCCGCTTCCCGCAAGGACTACCGCCAGCTGGTTCAACACGTCCGGGTCATCCCCGCCCGCCCGTCTCGCCCGTTCGAAGGCATCGATCGATCCCGCGGAGTCGCCGGCGGCGCCGAGCGCAGACCCCAGCTTCGCAAGGAGCTCGGAAGAGTCCGGCTGCTGGCGCAGCCCGTCCCGCAGCAGGTCGATCGCCTCCCGCGTGCGACCGGTGGCGATCAGCACCGTCGAGGCGCTGGCGCGCGCGGCGACGAAGTCCGGACGCTCGCGAAGGATGGCGAGGAACGCGGCGAGGGCGGGTTGTGGCTGTCCTTCGTCGAACGTCGTCAGCGCGGTATTGAACCGCTCGTTCAGCCCGACCATCCGCTTCGGATCGTCACCGGCGTTCATCGCCCTGGGCGAGCTGCCGGTGGAGTAGCCGAGCGATCGCAGACGCGCGGCGGCCTCGGTTTCCATCGCCAGGCGCGGCGCCGTTGTCTCCGGACTTGTGGCAAGCCGCAGCGCACGCTTCAGGAGATCCGCGTGCGGATCGCGATCGACGCGATTGTGCTGCTCACCGGGGTCGGTCCGCAGGTCGTAGAGCTCGGGGTCCGGCAGGTCGATGTATTTCCAGCCGCTCTGAACGATGCCGCGCAGCGGGGCCCAACCCCGCGTGAGCGAGGCATCGAGCGCCTCGAAGTACAGCGGCCGGTCGGGCGCAGGCGATCGAAGGAGCGATTGGCCGTCGGCCGGCCCGGGAGGCGCGAGACCCAGCAAATCCAGAATCGTGGGCGTGACGTCCGGATGAGAGACCGGCGCGTCGACGACCGCGGGGGCGAGCGACGGCGCGTTCACGATGAGCGGCACCGCGAGGGTGGAGTCGTAGGCGAACAGCCCATGCGTCATTTCTCCGTGATCGCCGAGCGACTCCCCGTGGTCGGCGGTGAGGACGATGAGCGTGGGGGTGAGCGCGTGCGTGGCGTCCAGGCGCGCGAGTAACTGCCCCAGCATCGCATCGGTGTACGCGACTTCAGCGTCGTACGGCGAGCGGCCGGTCCGGTACTCGACGGGGGCATCGTACGGCGCGTGGGGATCGAACAGGTGCACCCAGGCAAACCAGGGGCTGGAGGCTGGGGGCTGGGGGCTGGAGAGGATCCAGTCTCCCGCCAGCGCGACGACCTCGGCCGCTCGCCGCTCGGCGAAATGAAACGAGGCGCGGTCGCCCCGTGGCAGCCGATCGTCGTACTGGTCGAAGCCCTGATTGAGGCCGAACCGGCCGTCGAGGACGAACGCGCCGACGAACGCACCGGTTCGATAACCCGCGCGCTTGAGCATGCTGGCGAGCGTCGGCACGTGCTCGTCGAGCCGGAACCTGGTATTGCTGTGGATGCCGTGGCTGCGAGGCAGCAGGCCGGTCATGATCGAGGCGTGCGCCGGCAGCGTGAGAGGGGCCGGCGAAAACGCATGCGCATAGCGGATCCCGCCGGCGGCGAGGCGATCGATCGTTGGCGTCAAGCCGTTCCGGTTTCCGTAGGCGCCGACCCTATCCTGCCGTAGCGTGTCGATCGTGATCAGGAGCACGTTCGCCCCGCGCAAGGCGCCGGGGCTCGCGAGCGCGCGATCCGCAGGACGGCCGCACGCCGCGGCGGCAACGACGACAACCATGGCGCACACGCGCCGCGCCTTCGAACCCGTGATCACGGGACTGATTCTGCCAGAGTTGCAATCCAGCCCGCCTATACCGAGGGTGGGTCGGGTGGCTGTTTCCGACCTTTGCGTAAGCTCGGTCTGTGCTCGCCACATTTTCGTCTCTCTAAAATCCCGAAAACATTGGTGTTTTCGCGCATTCGTGCGGCCGCCCGGTTGCAGCCATGACTTGCAGCAACTTTCTCGAGGAGGGGTGACGGGATGCGAATCGGATTGGCAATCGGACTCTTGAGCGCGGCGGCGATGGCGGCGATGGCGGCAGCGATCACGGTTTCGGCGGACAACGGACAGGCGGGGCTGCCGAGCTCGTTCCTGACGCCGGGGGACGCCCGGAAGGTCACCAAGGAACAGATCTGCGCACCGGGTTACATGGCGTCGATCAAGCCGACCAAAGGCTCGATGAAGGAGGAGGCCTTCAGCCGCTACGGCCTGCGCGACGGTCAGTCGACAACCGACGTCCTCGATCATCTGATACCGGTGGAGCTGGGCGGCACCGACAGCCTCGAGAACCTGTGGCCCGAGCCGGCCCGCGGCGACTGGAACGCGACCCAGAAGGACGCACTCGAGCAGAAGCTGCTGACGATGGTCTGCGAGGGCACGCTGACGGTGAAGCAGGCGCAGACGGCGATCAAGAAGAACTGGGTGCACGCGTATCAGCAGTACGTCGGCGCGGGCACGGTCGCGACCAAGGACCAGTAAAGAAAAAACCGCTGAGCGCGCGGAGATCGCCGAGAAAATATTGTTCTCTGCGGACTCGGCGGTCTCCGCGGTTTCTTCTGTACGTGGCCTCTCAATGCGCGACGCCCGAGCGGCCGGGCGTCCGCGCCATCAGGATTTTCATCTCGAGCAGCTCGACGAGCGACTCGGCCCGGGTGCGCAGACACGGCTTCTCGAGCAGCGCCTGCTTCTCGAGCGGTTCCAGATCGAGGTACTGCGCCAGCGCGTTGACCAGATCCTCATCGGACATCGACGCCGGCATGCGCGGATCGCCGCTGCTCGAGTGGCTCGGTCCGAGCATCGATTCGAGCTTCGACCGCTGGCTGCGAATGACGGCGCGGTCGGCGGCGTCGAGCGCGCGGTCGCGCAGCGGTTCGACCAGCGCTCGGCGGTAGAGGAGCGTGTGATCTTCCTCGACAATCCTGAACCGTTCGATGCCGCGCAGGACGATATTGTAGCGGCCGTCCGGCAGCCGCTCGTTGTGCGTCAGCACGCCGCTGCAGCCGACCGAATAGATCGGCGGCCGTCCTTCGTAGTCCCGGTCCCATCCCGGCCGCAGCAGCACCATGCCAATCATGCGGTCGCTCGCCAGCGCGTCGGCCACCATATCGCGATACCGCGGCTCGAAGATGTGGAGCGGCAGAAACACGTTCGGAAACAGGACGACGTTGGGCAACGGAAACAGCGGTAAGAGATCAGACATTGATCAGTGAATGGTCTTCGTCTTCTTGTCCATGTAGTCCATCAGGACGTACTGGCCGAGCGTGTACGGGGTGGTGAAATACGCCTTGCCCTTGCAGATGTCGGCAACGCGGCGGACGAAGCTGACGAGGTCGTAGTCGCGCGCCAGCATGAAGGTGTTGATCATGATGCCGCTCTTGCGGCAGGCCGCGACTTCGGCGCACGTTTCGGCGACGATGAACGGATCGAGGCCGAACGCGTTCTTGTAGATCCGGCCGTCGGGCTGGGTCAGCGCCGACGGCTTGCCGTCGGTGATCATGATGATCTGCCGCATGTCCTTGCGCTGCCGGTCGAGAATGCGCCGCGACAGGCGCAGCCCCTCGCGGGTGTTGGTGTAGTACGGTCCGACCCGCACGCGGCCGAGCTCGGCGAGCGGGATTTCCTCGGCCGAATCGTGGAACAACACCACCTTCAGCGCGTCGCCGGGATATTGCGTCTTGATCAGCTGTGCCAGGGCCAGCGCGACGCGCTTGGCCGGGGTGAATCGATCCTCGCCGTAGAGGATCATGCTGTGGCTGCAGTCGAGCATCAGCACGGTGGCGCAGGAGCTCTGATACTCGCCCTGGACCACCATCAGATCTTCGTGGGTCACGCGGATCCGCCCACGAGGTGCCGGTTGTGAGATGCGAGGTGGGGGGTGGGCGGTGAAGGGTGCGAGGTCGGCGCGCTCGCGCGCTTCCCGCTGGACCGCGTTCAGCAGCGTGCTCGCGGGATCCAGATTGAGGGTGTCGCCGAACTCGTACGGCTTCGGGGCGCCGGTGGTTTCGACGCCGGTCGCCTGCTCCTTGGTGTCGTGGCGACCGTAGCTGCTCTTGCCGAGCGAGCCGAGCAGATCGCGCAGCGCGCGGTATCCGAGAAAATCGAGCGTCTTGTCGGTGACCTCGAAGGTCACCGGCGGCTGATCCGGGCCCTGGGCCCGACCGCGCCCCTGGCGGCGCTCGCGCTCGCCTTCCAGATCCGGCGGCGCGGTGATGTAGCCTTCGTCGGTCATCCGCTCGATGATCTGCTGGATCAGCTCCTCGAGCTGCGACCGCGCCTCGTCCTGATCGCCGTCAGCGGGATCGCCGAGCAGCCGCTCGAGGGTCTCCTCCGGCAGGACGCCGCCGTTGAACAGCGCGTCGAGGATGGCGTCGTGCAGCGCCTGCAGCGTCCGCTCTTCCTCGTTGTGGCCGTGCGGGTTGCCGAAGCCGCTCGACAGCAGCAGGTCGGACAGCTTCGACACGAGATCCTCGAGATCCAGCTCGTCGAGCGCGTCGCCGGTGAATTTCGTGTAGCGGTACTTCACTAGTTGTAATACTTCTTCTTGCCCGCGGGCATGCGGATTTCCTCGTCGAGCGGCGGCTCCTCGCGCCGCGCGCCGCGGCGCGGCGCCGCGGCTTCGGCGGCCGAATAGCCGCGATCCTCGCTGCGGCTGATCTTCTTCTGCGCGTAGAGGCCCTCCAGAATGAAGTCGATGGCGGAGGCGAGCGCGGGGGCGGCGGCGCCCGGCGCCAGCCCCGCGTGCGCGGTCAGCTCGCGCAGCCCCTGGACACCGTGCGTCAGGGTGATGACCTCATCGGCCGACGAGCTGTCGCTGAGCGGCAGCGATCCGCCAAGGTCGAACCACTCGATGACCGTGCGGGTGTCGACGCCGTCGAACATCCCGGTGAAGACCGAGCCGACCGCGGACCGGATCAGGTCGCGCGCGATCTGCTCCGCGCCGCGCAGCTCGCCCTCGTACTCGAGCTCGAACTTGCCGGTGATCGAGGGCAGCGCGGCGTAGACGTCGGTGACGCGCGGCACGGCCAGCGTCTCGCGGTTGGCGAGCGCGCGGCGCTCGGCGTTGGAGACGACCAGCTCCAAGGTGCTTATCGGCAGCCGCTGGCTGACACCCGAACGCTTGTCGATCTTGCGGTCGAGCCGCGCTTGAAACGCGATCTCCTCGACCACCTCGCGCACGTAGGCGGGGATCTCGGTCCTGAGGCCGCCGGCGCGGTCGGTCCACGCTTCCTGCCTCGTGATCGCCGTCGCGTTGCCGCGGGTGACGGGGTAGTGGGTGCGGATCTCGGAGCCGATGCGATCCTTCAGCGCGGTGATGATCTTGCCGCGCGCGGTGTAATCCTCGGGGTTCGCGGTGAAGACCAGCATGACGTCGAGCTTCAGGCGGATCGGGTAGCCTTTAATCTGGACGTCGCCTTCCTGCAGGAT
>DATASG010000175.1:0-6177 GCA_036269295.1 Vicinamibacterales bacterium
CCATGAGCGCATCGGGCCAGCCGGAACGCCTTCCTCGCACGCTCGGACTCTGGAGTGCCGTCGCGCTGGTGATCGGCATCACCATCGGATCCGGCATCTTTCGGTCGCCGGCAGGTATCGCGCAGAAGGTCCCCAGCCCCACCCTGATGCTGTCGTTGTGGGTCGTCGGCGGCCTGGTCACGCTGTGCGGCGCGCTCTCGCTGGCGGAGCTGGCTGCCGCCCTGCCGGAAACCGGCGGTTTCTACGCCTATATCCGTGAAGGCTGGGGCCGCCAGTGGGCGTTTTGCTTCGGCTGGTCGGAGCTGGTGCTGATTCGCGCCTCGGCGCTCGGCGGTATCGCCGTCGTCTTCGGCGAATACTTCCTGCGCAGCGTGGGCATCGATCCGGTCGAGCACTACATCGCCGCTCGGGCCCTCTCAGCCGCCGCCATCGCCTTCGCCGCCTGCGCCAATATCGTCGGCGCCAACGTGGGTGCGGCGATCGTCGGGGTCTCGACGGCCGCGAAGTTTTCGGCGCTGGTCGTCCTGGTGGGTGCCTCGTTCCTGCTGGGAGCCGGCCACGGCGCGAGCCTCTCCCATCTGACCGCGGCGGCGCCAGGCCCGATCGGGACCGGCGCGATGGGGCTGGCGCTCGTCAGCGTCCTGTGGGCGTACGACGGCTGGGGGGATCTGTCGTTTGCCGCCGGCGAAGTGAAAGACCCTCAGCGGAACCTGCCGCGCGCAATCATCCTGGGCACGCTCGCGCTGATCGGCATCTACGTGCTGACCAACGTGGCTTACCTTTACGTGGTCCCGATCACAGGAATCGCCAACCCCGCCACGCCGCTGGTCGCCGCCGACACGATGATGGCCCTGTTCGGCCGCACCGGCGTGATCCTGGTATCGGTATTCGTGATGATTTCGTCGTTCAGCTCGCTGAACGGCAGCATGCTGGCCTCGCCCCGTGTGTTCTTCGCCATGGCCGACGACGGGATGTTCTTCGAGACGATCGCCCGGGTGCACCCCCGTTTCAAGACGCCTTACGTCGCGATTCTGCTGGCGGCGCTGTTGGGCATGGCGCTGGTGATGAGCCGCAGCTTCGAGGCACTCACCGAAACGTTCGTGCTGGCGATCTGGCCGTTTTACGCTCTGGGCATCGCCGCGATCTACCGCCTCCGGCGGCTGCGGCCCGAGATGCCGCGACCCTACAAAGCCATCGGCTACCCCGTCGTCCCCGCCATCTTCATCCTCTCGGTCGCGGCGTTCGTGATCAACGCGCTGATCCACGAGCCGATTCCGACGACGATCACGTTCGCGCTGATCCTCGCCGGCCTGCCGGTCTATCGGTTCGCGTTCGCTCGACGCTGATCTTTTTCGATCTTGTGTGTTTTTTGTCTTGATCCACGGCACGGTACTGTTACTCTTTTTTTGTTGTGGCGCCGATACTCTGTCTGAGGAGTTCTTGAAGATGGTTGCAAGCGAGCCGCGTCTGCGGCGCCGAGGGTTTTTCCTGCACTCGTCCGAAGGCGGCGAACCGGACACCGGCGAACACGAGAATCCCGAGGGGTTCATCGTTCGCGTACGCTTCCCAGGGCAACCGGTCGCTCGCAGGATGGTCAGCGCGCGAGGCCTTGCGGGCGGCGGCCGCAGCCACCGCACCGACCGCGATCTCACCGACGGGATGCCGGCGACTAGATCAGGGAGCGTGACTGGCAGCCGTCAACGGTCACACTTGCCCCGCTGATCCAGCTCGCTCGGGGGGACGCCAGGAACGCGACGACTGCTCCGACCTCCTCGGGGCGGCCAAACCTCCCGAACGGAAGCTCGCTGCGTACGAACGCCGCCATCTCGTCCGGCGCCTCCTGAACGCGCCGATCCCACGATCCTCCAGGAAACCGAATCGATCCCGGCGCGATGCTGTTGACGCGGATATTGTCCTTCGCCAGCTGCTGCGCCATGGCCTTCGCCAGGCTGATTTCGGCGGCTTTGACGGCGTTGTAGGTCATCCGGCCGCCCGATTCGCGACCCCAGATCGAGGCCATCATCAGGATCGAACCGCCTCCCCGCTTTCGCATGAGAGGAACCGCAAGCCGCGACGAGCGCACCGCCGGAAACAGCGTTTGATCGAAAGCCGCCTGCCACTCGGCGTCGGTGGTGTCGACAATGCCGGCGCCCTTGGCGAGCCCGAGGTTGTTGACCAGGATATCGAGGCCGCCAAACGTCTCGACAGTGCGGGCGAAGACGGTTTCGACCCCTTCAGCAGTCGCCAAATCGGCGGAGACGGCAAGCACCCGACCCGGGCCGTCGGGGCCGGCAAGGGCCGTCAGCCCAGCGGCGGCCTCGACCAGCGCCGCCTCGCCGCGCGCGCAGATCGTGACGCGGCAGCCTTCCTCGACGAGCGCGCGCGCGCTCGCCAGGCCGAGGCCTTTGCTCGAGCCGGTGACGATGGCGGTTTTGCCCTTGAGGTCTAGATCCATATCAAGGCAGACGGCAGGAGGGCAAGGTAGAAGGCAGAAGGCAGGAGGGCAAGGTCAACGCCCGCCGCGTCCCGTCAAGTCGTTCAGCGTCCAGTCGAACGTGGAGTAGGAGACCTGGAACGTGTTCCTGGCGAGGAATTCCTTCTCCATGCCGGTCAGCTTCGGCATCACGAACGCGATCACGGCGCGCTCGATCGGGCTGCGCGCGGAAAAGGCCGGCGGCGCCGCGTCGGCGTAAGCGGCCGAGAATTCCTTCTCCCGCCACGAGAAGATCGAACTGACGCTCACCCTGCCGCTCTCGCGATCGATCGCGACGCACTGGGCGCGCGTGACGCACTCGGCCGCGACGTCGGCGAGCTGTTCCTGGACGCGAGCCCCGGTGAAGGCTTCGCTCCGCAGCCTGCCGCTGCCAACCGCGCCCCGGCCGATGGCGAAGTAGACGCGCGGGTCGTGGAACGTGGGCAGGATCGTCTGCTCGATCTGATCGAGCGTCACGGTGCGTCCGGCGACGCGGTGCGGCAGCCGCTCGAACGCGCCCGAAATCTGGCGGATGCTCTTGGCGGGGTACTCGGTAGAGCGCCCTTGAATCGGATAGTGATCGGCCACGGTTCGAAGGACAAGGGCATCGTAGGCGTTAAGCCAGAACGCCAGCTGCTCGTCGCGCGACAGCTTGTCGATCGACGCCGTCGCCAGCTGACCGACGTAGCTGTCGAGCCGCGCCCGCTCCGATTTGATCGCCCGATAGTAGACGTCACCGTTGCGGACGTAGAGATCGAGGAGCGAGTCGAAGGTTTTCGTTCGCGCCGCTTCGGACGCCTCCTGCGCGAGAGGGGCGGATAGCAGGCAGCACGCGAGGGTACAGGCCAACCACGTGGTGCGGCGCCGGCGTGCGAGGCGTTCAACCGGGGACATCGGTTCTTCGACTATACCCGATGGGTCAGGAAGGCCGCGAGCGCGGCGTCGAACAGCTCAGGCTGCTCGAGGTTGGGGAGGTGACCTGCCCGCGGGATGCGCACCAGCTCCGAGCCGGCGATCGCGCGGTGCATTTCTTCCGACGCCGATGGTGGCGTCACCGCGTCTTCGTCGCCGACGACCACCAGCGTCGGCACGTGAATCGACGCGAGCAGCGGCGTCGAGTCGGGCCGCGTCATCAGCGCGCGAACAGCGCCAGCCATTGCATCGGCCGAGCTCGCGATCGCGAGCGAGCGAACCAGCTCGACCACCGCCGGCCTGGTGCTGCGCGTTGTCTCGCCCAGCAGCTTCGGGATCATTTCGTCGGCAACGGCGGACGAGCCTTTGTCCTGGATGACCTGCAGCAGACGCCTGCGTCCCGCCACACCTTCGGGCGTGTCGGCCTGCGAACGCGTGTCGGCCAGCACAAGTCCCTGGACGTAGCGGGCGGCAAGGCGCAGGAGCGCGAACGACACGTATCCGCCCATCGACAAGCCGCAGACAACCGCCTGCTTGACGTGCAGCGCATCGAGCAGATCGATGACATCGCCGGCGTAATCATCGACGGACGCGGCCGGTGGATCACCCGCGGCGCCATCGAAGCCGCGCAGCTGCGGGGCGATCACGCGCCAGCCGGTGCCGGCGAGCGAGAGCTGCCCTTCCCACATCCGGGCGTTCAGCGGAAAGGCGTGCAGCAGGATCAGGGTACCCCTTGGGCGAGCGTCCGGGCGCGGTTCCGCTTCGAGGTAACGCAGTCGTCCGATGGAAGGCACCTGCTCATTGTAGATAATGTGGGCAGCGTCACGCCGAAGCTGTGGCTTGAGGGGATCTGTTGCTGACGATCGCGTCGCTGGGAATGTTGTTGTACGGCATCTATACGGTCGGCTGGGCGGCGGCGGATCTCATTCGCGGTGCGCGTCTCGAGCTCTGGGCTGAGCTGGGTCTGGTCGCCTTCGGCACCCTGCTGGCGCTGGCGTCCGCGTTCGTGCGAGTACGGCTGCCAGGCGGGTTGGCGTTCGCGATCGGGGCGATGCTCGGCCTGCAGGCGCTCGCCGTGCACGACGCGGTGCACCTCGGCGGCAGCGTCTCGGATCAGATCGTCCGAGGATCGATTGCCGTTGTCCTCATCGTGCTGGCGCTCAGCGGCGATACGCTTTCACCAACGCCGCCAGCACCCGATTCTGGTCGTCGCTCGACCTAAATACGAGGTCATCGTGATCCTCCAGGCTTGGAATCGTCGCTCGCCGTGGGGCGGCTGGCCGTGCGCAGCATCTTCCTGATTTCGGCGAGGTCTTCGGGCGAGGTCTTGCTGGCGGCCAGGGCCTGCCGGACAAGCTTGGCCGCCGATCCGCCGAACGCGCGCTCGAGCAAATCGGCGACGAGTTGGCGCTGCGTCTGATCCTGTGTGCAGGCCGCGGCGTAGATGTGGGTTCGCGCGGTCTCGTCGCGGACGACGAGCCCTTTCTCCGTCATGATCTGGAGCAGCTTCAGGATGGTGGTGTAGGCGGCTTCTCGTCCCATGTCCTCGGCGATCTGGCGCACGGTGCTCGGCCCTCTGGACCAGAGCACGGCGAGGATGCCGAGCTCGGCGTCAGTCGGTTTACGGCGCAGCCCCTTCATAAGGCGGATTATCTACGACAGTCTTCGTAGCCATCAATACGAACATCTTCGCAGCTGTGGACCACGTCCTGAAAAAATCGCGGAGCTCGCGAAGATCGCCGGAAAAACGTCCTTCCCGAACTCCTTGCGTGCTCGGCGATTTTTCTTAGATCTGTTTTCTCAAAGCAGCCGCCAGGGTCAGGCTGCCGGTCACGTTCGCAGTGGTGCGGAACATGTCCGGGATCGTGTCGACCGCCAGGAGGATGCCGATGCCGTCGATCGGCAGGTTGACCGAGGCGAGTACCGGGACCATCGCGATGATGCTGCCGCCGGGAACGCCCGGCACCGCGAACGAGCTGAGAATGACGGTGAACACGACCGACGCCAGCTGTGCGGGCGAGAGCGTCGTGCCGTAGAGCCGTGCCAGGAACAGGACGCCGACCGGCATCGCGACCGTCGCGCCGATGCGAAACACCGAGGCGGCCAGGGGCAGCACGAAGCGCGCGACGACCGGCGGCAGGTTCGCGCGCTCGCCGCTCTCGACCATCGCCGGCAACGCCGCCAGCGACGACCGCGAGGCGAACGCCACCGCCTGTGCCGGCGTGCAGAACGCCGCGAACGCCTTCGGCGACATCGCGCCGGCCACGATCCCGACCGGGTAGAGCAGTACGACGACGGCGGCCACGGTCAGCGCCACCACCAGCACGATGTAAGCGAGGACCGCGCCTGCAGCCGACAGGCCGAGCTTCGACGCGAGCGGCACGGCCAGCGCGAAGACACCGATTGGCGCCAGCTCGAGGATCCCGGACACCAACCGCTGCATCGCGTCGGCGATGCCTTGCGTCAGCCGTAGCACCGCGCCGCGGCGCTCGGCGGAGACGCCAGACAGCGCCACACCAAACAGGACGGCGAACACGATGATCGGCAGCATCGCCCCGTCGGCCGCCGCCTTCATGACGTTGGGCGACACCAGATCCACGAACCATTGCCCGATCGCCGGTGCACCGGCCGGCGCGATCGGCCCAGCCGAGGGACCGACGCCGGGGCCGCGCAAGGCCAGCGCGGCGGCCTGATCAATCCGGATCCGGGCCAGCACAGGCGTCGCGATCAGCACCGTCGCCACGGTGGTCAGGGCCAGCATCACGACGGCGATCGTCGCCGCGCGCACGCCC
>DATASG010000176.1:0-16611 GCA_036269295.1 Vicinamibacterales bacterium
GGACGAACACGATGCTGAAGCTGATTGAAACAAGCGTCGCCGCCATCGAGCAGCGGCTGGTGCTGGTCGCTCCCCTTCACGTATCGCATTTCGACGCCTTCCGCAACGTCACGAACGACACCGCGCAGAACCGTCGTCTGGTCGAGGAGATGCAGCGGCTTCGGGGATCGATCTATCTCGAGGAGGGCAACGTCAAACACGATCAGCTCACCAGTGACGGACGGCATCGAACGCCGGAGGACGATCTGAGCTGGCATCTGCTCATGACGGACCAGGCCGGGCATGTCCGGTCCTGCGCTCTCTATTTCGAACATGAAAATGCCTCGACGATCAGCGACTTGCGGCTGAAGAATTGCCCCCTGGTCAAGCGCGCGGAGTCCCGAGACAAGGTGAAGGTCGCCGTCGAGGCTGAGATGGCACGCGCTCGCGCTGAGGGCCTGCGATTCGCCGAGGTCGGCGGGTGGGCGATCAGCAAGGAGCGTCGCGGTTCACCCGAAGGACTGATGATCGCCTTGGCCACCTATGCCCTGTCGCGGATGCTGGGCGGCGCGATCGGCATCACCACCGCAAACGTCGCGCACTCGTGTTCGTCGATTCTCCGCCGCCTTGGCGGCGCCTACCTGGAATTCGAGGGGCAGCCGATCCCGTCCTATTTCGATCCGAAGTACAACACCGAAATCGACCTGCTCCGGTTCGACTCCCGGCATCCGAGCGCGAAGTACGCGGCGTTGATCGAGACTGTCATCGACAGGCTCTCCGACGTCTCCGTCGTCGCCGGCACTCGCGCCACCATGGTCAGCCGTGTTGACGTCGGTGGCTCTCTGACCCGACCCCGATGCGCCGCATGACGGTCCTGCACACGCTGGTGCCGCGCGCTGCTCACCAGGCTCCGGCGGCCCGGTTCAATTACGCGGCCGCATTCGACCGCAATATCGGCTGGGTAACCGAGGCCGAGCAGGAGAGCCTGAGGCACAAGCGCGTCGCCATCGCCGGCATGGGCGGCGTCGGCGGCATTCACCTGACCACGCTCGCGCGGCTCGGCGTCGGGAAGTTCCACATCGCCGACCTCGACGTCTTCGAGCTGGCGAATTTCAACCGGCAGGCGGGCGCGATGGTGTCGACGCTCGGCCGACCGAAGGTCGAGGTCCTCGCCGAAATGGCGCGCGACATCAACGCCGACTGCGAGCTGGAGATCTTTCCGCAGGGCGTCAACGAAGACAACCTCGAGCGCTTCTTTCGTGGCGTCGATCTCTACGTGGACGGTCTCGATGCGTTTGCGTTCGAGGCACGCGAGATGGTCTTCGCCTACTGCGCGGCGCACGGCATTCCCGCGATCACCGTCGCCCCGCTGGGCATGAGCGCGGCGCTGATGAATTTCCTGCCCGGCGGGATGACGTTCGAGGAGTATTTCCAGGTCGCCGGGCATTCCGCCGTCGAACAGTCGATCCGGTTTCTGGTCGGCTTCGCGCCGTCGCTGCTGCACCGCACCTACCTGGTCGATCCCACGCGGGTGAACCTGAAGGAACGGCGCGGACCCTCGACCGGACTGTCGTGCCAGCTGTGCGCGGGCGTCGCTGCCGGCGAGGGCCTCAAGATTCTGCTCGGCCGTGGCAGGGTCCGGGGTGCGCCGCACGCGATGCAGTTCGACGCGTATCGCAACCGGCTGTCGCATACTTGGCGTCCCGGCGGCAATCGCCATCCGCTGAATCGCGCCGCGATCGCCATCGCCCGACGTCAATTGAGCATGTGACAGTTGCAGGCCTCACGCCTCAGCGTGCTTCCCAGGAGACGCCGGCCTCCGTCAACACCTTCCGCGCCATCGCCTGCCCGAGCGTCGTCTGACGGCTTCGCGCGTAGACGACGAGCTGATCAACCACCGCCGGATCGACGCTCCGAGCCTGGAGGCGTCGCGTCAGCGCATCGCGGTATCCCGCGTCTTCCGTCAGGGCCCGGACCATGTCGGTGAATGACACGTCCTCGGGCATAGTGTCCGGCGGCGAGCTCACGCCGAGGCGAGCCGCAGCGCCGGCTCTGCAGGAGGCCGGAGCCGCGGATCGTCGCGAAACGGCAGCGTCAGCGACCGCTCGAGCGTGACGTCCTCGCGAGCCGAAAACCCGTCGACGCCGATCGTCACCTCGTCCTGCGGCACGTCGAGCCGCATGCTGCGGTGCAGCCAATCCCAGCACGAGAGCAGGCTCGAGTAGTTCGAATTGGTCTCGTCGGCACGGGTCGAGTGGTGGATGCCGTGCATCCGCGGCGTGACCAGGATCGAGTTGAGCCGCTCCTCGACCGCGATCGGCAGCTCCAGGTTGCTGTGGTGAAACACGACCGAGAGGACGAGCATCTGCTGCCAGAGCCGAAGCGTGTCGCGATCGACGCCAAGCAGCAGCACCTGCAGCGCGCGAAAGCCGGCGGCCATCGCCAGTTCGCCCAGGTGGAAACGCAGGCCGGTGGTCGTGTCCAGATCGAGATCCACGTGATGCACCGCGTGGAAGCGCCACAGCAGCGGCGCGCGGTGGTTCATCCGGTGCCACAGATACAAGGTGTAGTCGAGCAGCAGGAAACCCAAGACGCCGCGAACGGCGCGCGGGAGGGGCAGCACCCGCAGCAGCCCCAGCCCGCTCCGCTCCGCCAGCCGCTGCGCCGGCGCCACCACCGGCCACTCGCTCGCCGCCGTCGTAGCGCCGGCGAGCAGGCCGATGGTCAGGTTCCGGCCCAGGCGCCCGGGCCCGGGCTCCTTCTGCCTCCGCAGAGGCCGGCGCCGTTCGGCAACAAACAGCGCCCCCAGCGCGACGCCGAATGCCAGCCACCCCCACGAGCGCTTCACATCAAGGTCTCGGCACCATCCAGGGAACCACGTAGGCCTGGAGCATCGCGACGATGCCCATCAACGTCGTCAGAATCAGGCTGTGGATGATCACCTTGGCCAGGATCTCTCCCTCCCGTCCGACCGCGCCGACGCCCGCGGCGCCGACCGAGAGGTTCTGCGGGCTGATCATCTTGCCCATCACACCGGCCGAGCTGTTGGTCGCCGCCATCAGGATCGGATCGAGACCGGAAAGCTTCGCCGTCGTCGCCTGCAGCGGGCCGAACAACGTGTTCGACGAGGTGTCGCTGCCGGTCAGGAAGACGCCGATCATGCCGAGCCACGCGGCGAAGAACGGAAACAGGACGCCGGTCTTCGCGAGCGCGAGCGCCATCGAGGACGTCATGCCGGAGTAGTTCATCACCGTCGCGATCGAAAGGATGAACGCGATCGTGACCACCGGTAGCCGGAGCTGGCGCATCGTCTTCATGAACGTGACGCCGAGCGCGCTGAACGGCACGCCGAAGACCAGCATCGGCACGAACGCGAGCAGCGAGGCCATGATCACCAGCGTCCCGGCGGCGGCCAGGAAGTCGAGCCTGAACGTCAGTGGGTAGGGGCTCGAGGCCGCGACGACCGGCGGCTCGCGCGCCACCAGCGGCGACACCCTTCCGTCGCGTATCGCGTACGCGCCAGGCCAGTTGAACTCCCAGACCGGGAAGCGAAAGCCCTGTGGATCAGCGGCGGCGGCCGGACCGAACCAGGGGTCCGGACACAGCTTGTTGCCGCCCTGGCCGCATTTGAGCAGCGCCGTCATGTTCACCGGCGGCTTCAGCGTCGACATGCCCGCGAAGTTGCCGATCTGACCGATGAGCACGGTAGCGATCAGGATGCCGTAGCTCGCGTAAGCGCGGGCGACGCGGCGGCCGGTATCGGGCGCACCGGCGTACGCCGTCGCGAGCCGCGCGCCCTCGGTGAACTGCTCCGCCGGCTGCCACACCCTCAGCAGCAGCGCGACGCTGGTCAACGAAATCAAGGCCGACAGCGCGTCCGTCAGTTCCGGGCCGACGAAGTTCGAGACCAGGAACTGGCCAACGCCGAACGTCGCGCCGGCGACCAACACGGCTGGCCAGACCTCGACCATCCGCCGCCACCCCGCGTAGAGGACCACCAGGTAGGCGGGGATCGCCATCGAGAAGACCGGCAGCTGCCGACCTACCATCGCCGACAACGCTCGCGTCGTCGACTGCGTGTCGTGGCCGAGCATCGGCGCCAGCAGGCCGCCGAGCGTCGTCACCGGGATGCCGAGCGAGCCGAACGCGACCGGCGCGGTGTTGGCGATGAGCGCGAGCGAGGCCGCCGTAATCGGCTCGAAGCCGAGCCCGGCGAGCATCGACGCGGTGATCGCGACCGGCGCGCCGAAGCCGGCGATTCCTTCGATGAGCGCGCCGAAGCAGAAGGCGACCAGCAGCAGTTGGATGCGTCGATCGCCGGTCAGCCGCGCCAGCGATCGCCGGATGACGTCGAAGTCGCCGCTCTCCACCGTCAGGTTGTAGAAGAAGACGGCGCTGATCACGATCCAGCTGATCGGCCATAACCCGTAGGCCATGCCGTGCGTGGTCGCGGCGATCGTCAGCGGCAGCGGCATGCCCCAGACCAGCCAGGCGAGCAGAAATGCCGTCGCCGCCGCCGCCACCGCCGCCCGCCATGGGGCGACGCGCAGGATCGCGAGCAGCACTGCGAGGAGGAGTGGTGGTACGGAGGCGACCAGCGCGGAAAAGAGAACGCTGCCGCCGACCGGGTTGTAGATTTGATGGAAGAGTTCAGTCATTCGTCCCGCGAACTGTAGAATGACCCCGCGAAATGGTCAACGTCGATGACGGCAGAGAGGGCGTGCGCCTCGACGTGTGGCTCGACGTCGCGTGTGTGTTCAGAACGCGATCGGAAGCCCAGAAGGCCTGCCGGAACGGCAAAGTCGGCGTCGGCGGACAGCCGGCGAAACCGAACCGGCGGTTACACATCGGTGACGAGCTGGAGATCAGCCGGCCGCTCGGCCGGAAGCAGCGCCTGAAGGTGCGCGCGCTGGCGGATCGCCACATGGCGAAGGCCGAGGCGCGGCAGCTGTACGAGGATTTGACGCCGCCGCCGACGCCAGAACAGATCGAGCTGCGGCGGCAGGAGCGGATCTTTCACGCGGCGATGACCCCGCTGCACTCACCGGACAAGCGCCAGCGCCGCGCGCTGCGCAAGATGCGCGGAAAGACGTAATTCCTGATCCTCAGTTCTTCTTCGGAACAGGCTTGGACTCGATGTCGGTGGCGACCATCTTGTACATGACCGTGACCTTGTCGCCGACCTTCGGTGTGCCCTTGGTATCCTTGGACAGTTCGAATTGCCACACTTCCTTGGCGCTCTTCTCCACCGTCAAGGTTCCGGCGTCGGCAGCCTTCACGATGCCGGTGAACTGATACGACTTGACCGCGGCGTAGCCGCCGGCGACAAAGGCCGAGACGAGCAACACGACGACGAATGCGGTGATGAGAATGCGTCTCATGCGTTTCTCCTCAGGGGCTTGCCTGCACTCTTACTCAGGCCTGTTCCCGATGTCTCCGCCGGTGTGTCCGGTGCCCTGCCGAAGGTTGCGCGTGCCGCCCACCTCTGTGCCGAGGCCGCCGGTGACCCCCTCGGTGATGTCCCGCGAACCGGAGTGCTCGCTCCGGCCGTGCTGCGACCCGCCGTCCATCGATTCGATACCCTCGTGCTCGCCGCCGGAGTCTCTCTTCGATCGCACGTGATCCTCAGTGCCCGCGTTCGGGCTGATGTCGCCGAGTATACCTGACTGAATTGGATCGTTTGCCATGTTCGCCTCCAGGTCATTTCATCGCAAGTCCGGTGCCAGCTATGTGCTCCGCGTTTCCCGAAGGCGGAAGCCGTACCATATCCAGCTTGATCCACGCCCGCAGGAGCTCCGCCACGCTCCACGCCTGCGCGATACAGCCGCGCGCCGTGAACGGCGGCTCGGCGTCGAACACCTCGCTGATCGATCCGACACACGCCTCGTCCAGGTGGGGGACGAAGCCCTGGAGCGCGCGCCGCGCCGCGTCGACTTCGTCCGGGTAGACCTTGAGCCAGGCGTCGACGAACGGCCCGGCCAGCCAGCCCCACACCGTCCCCTGGTGATACGCCGCGTCGCGCGCCCGCAGGTCGCCGAAGTATCGCGCCTTGTAGTCGCGATCGCCTGGAGCGAGCGACCGCAGGCCGACCGGCGTCAGCAGACGATCGCGAACGATCCCCATCACCTGCCCCCAGCGTTCGCGCGCCAGGACGGGGTGCGGCAGCGAGATCGCGAACACCTGGTTGGGCCGGCATTTGGGATCGTCGCCGCCACCTTCGGCGTCGACCACGTCGAACAGGTAGCCGCCCTCCTCGTACCAGAAGCGATCGTTGAACGACCGCTGCGCCAGATCGGCGCGCGCGCCGTACGTGGACTCGCCGCCCTCGAGTTCGACCGCCCACCGCTGCATCAACCGCAGCGCGTTGTACCAGAGCGCGTTGATCTCGACCGCCTTGCCGCGCCGCGGCGTAACGACCCAGCCGTCAACTTTCGCATCCATCCACGTCAACTGCACGTCATCGGCGCCCTGGGCCAGCAGGCCGTCGCGCTCGTCGACGTGAATCCCGAAGCGCGTGCCTCGCACGTGGGCGTCGATGATCCGCTTCAGCGTCGGATAGAGGAGCGCCAGCGTCAGCCGGTCCCGGGAGATTTCGACATACCGATCGATGGCGTGGAAGAACCACAGGGTCGCGTCCGCCGTGTGATACAGCCCTTCCCTCTCGCCTTCCGGAAACATGTTCGGGATCAGGCCGTCGCGGACGTAATGCGCGAAGGTCCGCAGGATGTACCCGGCCTCGACGTGCCGTCCCGTCGACAATGTCAGCCCCTCGAGGCTGATCATCGTGTCGCGGCCCCAATCGGTGAACCAGTGATAGCCCGCGATCACCGTGCGGACTTCGTCGCCGTACGCGTGTGCGCGGGCGGACTCCTCGGTGCGGCCCGCGGGGCTGATGATGAACTGGTCGGCGGCGAGCACGAGTTCCGCCGCGACGCCATCCTCGGCACCGGGTCCCGCCAGGGCCAGCAGCCGCCTCCGGCGGCCGCGCTCCGCGTCCAGCAGCTCGTGCGACAGCATGATGTTCATCGTCTCGGTGGTCTCCGTCGAGGCGACGAGCGTCTCCGGCTGATTGGCGTGCAGGGTCAGCCCGAAGTAGCCCGGGCTCCACAGGTCACCGCGCGCCTGGTAGCCGCGGCTCTCCTCCACGGGGTAGAGCACGTTGTCGATCCGCTGGCTCTTGAGCGAGAACGCCGTGTCCCGGGCCGTCAGGCTGATCCGCAGCGGAGGGAGCGGGCTGCCGGTCAGGCAGATTTCGAATTGTCCCCCCACCGCGCGGAACTCGTACGGCCATCCGAGCGGCTCGCTGACCGGCAATTCCTGCGCGCGGAAGTTGACCGACGGCCTGAGCGTCAGCTCGACCTTCTCCGCGCCGGAGAGCAGCTCATACGACAGGTGGACGGTGTTCTGCATGTGCGGCAGGAACAACCGCTTCTCGATGACCAGATCCTCGACTTGGTACCGCCACACCGGCAGGCCGGACTCGAGTCGAAACTCCGTCAGGTATCCGGTCCCGCGCGCATCCGGCGCGTCGCCGGATCGCTCGCGTCCGCCGATCTCGAGGCACCGCCCATCCGCGAGCGTCACCTGTTCCGCGACGTGGCTGAGCATCACCATTCGGCCGAACGGCGCCGGGAGTGCCGCGATCAGCAGCCCGTGATACCGCCGCGTGATCACGCCGGGCACCGTGCCTGATGCGTAGCCGCCGAGACCGTTGGTCACCAGCCACTCCCGGGTGACGAGCGACTCTGGATCGGCCGATCCGGCCGGGGGCCACGCGATGCGTCGAAGAGGTGCGGGCATGCTTCGATTCTCAGTTCTTTGTTCTCAGTTGTCAGTTGTCAGTTTCTTGAACGCACCCGCGGCATTGGACTCCTCGGCCGGCTCGGGCCCGGCGTCAGCAGCATCGCGGACTCTGCCGGGATGTGCCACCACTCGTCAGGAAAGGGCTCGGAGATTCCAGGGCCCCCATAGGCGGCGTCGTCGCTCGACCAGCGCAGCTGCCAGTCGGCGTCGGTCGGCGGCGCCAGCAGCGGCTCGGCGAACGAGGCGCGCTCGAGGTCGCCGCCAAGGTTCACCACCAGCACGCGATCGTCGCCGTGGCGCGGTGTGAAGAAGCGCAGCATGAATGCCGACGCCGAAAGCACCGCGCCGTCGACACCGCGGTGGCCCGGTGTGCCGAATCCCATCTCTTCGTGCCGGATCCGCAGCAGGTCGCGGTGCAGCGCGAACGCCTCCGCGTGTAGCTCACGCTCCCGCAGATCGAGCTTGCAGCGCTCGAATGTCTCCAAGGCGCCGGGATCGGGCAGCAGACCCCGCTGATGCAGCTCGACCAGGCTCGGAAACTGGCTGAGGAATTGGCCGCGGCCGGCGCGGACCGCCCCGTTGAGTGGCGGGTCGAAGTCGGCGAAGTACAGGAAGGGCGCCGAGGCCGAGAACTCCTGTCCCTGAAACAGCATCGGTGTCGCCGGCTGCAGCAGCAGCAACGCGGTCATCGCGCGCCAGCGGCCCGGGCTCGTCAACTGGTGGCCGCGCAGCCCTCGCGCTGTGTTCGCGACCTGGTCGTGGTTCTGGGTGAAGGCGACGAACGCGGACGGCGGCAGCCCCCACGCTGGGGCGCCGCGCCGATCGCGCTGCCAGGAGTACTCTTGCCCCTGAAACAGGTAGCCGTACTTCGCGGCCGAGATCAGCTCCTGCGGTTCACCGCGGGTGTCGCTGAAGTACGCCTCCGATCGACCGGTGAGCGCGACCATGGCGCTGTGATGGAAGTCGTCGTTCCACAGTGCGTCGAGGCCGTAGCCGCCGTCGGCGACCGGCCGCACCAGCCGCGTCTCCTGCGGCTCGTTCTCCGCGACGACGAAGATCGACCGCGTCCCCGCCGCCTGCCGCGCCCGGGCGACGATCGACTCGATCACGTGCTCCTCGGATCGATCGTGAATCGATTGCGTCGCGTCGAGCCGCAACCCGTCGACGTGAAATTCGTCGATCCAGTAGCCGGCGTTGCAGACAAACAGTTCGCGCACCGGCCCGGCATCGTCGCCGTCGAAGTTGATCGAGTCGCCCCACTCGTTCTGGTAGCGGTCGGTGAAGTAGCCGGGCGCAAAGGCGCGCAGGTAGTTCCCCGCCGGCCCCAGGTGGTTGTAGACGACGTCGAGGATCACCGCGATGCCGGCGGCGTGCGCTGCGTCGACAAAACGCCGCAAATCGTCCGGCCTGCCGTACAGGTGCGAGGGCGCAAACAGATCGACGCCGTCGTAGCCCCAGCCGAAGCGCCCGTCGAACTCGGCCACCGGCATCACCTCGATGACGGTAATCCCGAGCTGCGCCAGCGCCGGCAGCTCGTCCATCGCCGCGGCCCACGTACCGGCCGGCGTGAATGTGCCCAGATGCATCTCGTACACGACCTGCCGCTCGCGCGAGACTCCCGCCCACCCGCCATCGTTCCATCGAAACATCGCCGCGTCGACGATCTCGGACGGACCGTGCGGTCCTTCCGGCTGAAACCGCGATGCCGGATCGGGGTAGAGTCTTTCGTCGTCGTCGATCTGGAATTGATACAAATCGCCGGCGGCGGCACGGAGGCAACCGCTGAAATACCCGGCGTCCTCGCGGCCCAGCGCCGCCGACACGCCAGCCTTCGTCACGACGGTGACACGGTGGGCGCGCGGGGCCCAGACGCGAACGTGAGCGGTGTGGGGGTCGGCGAGCTCGGCGCCGATCGGCAGCCGGCGATGAAATGCTGAGTCGGGCATCCTCCATTCCGCTGAGTTGCACGAACAGTGCCGAGGCGTTACCTCAGCCTTTCGCCTGTGCCGTGTCGAGAATGTTCCGGACGCGCCGTGCCAGGATTTCGGGTGTGAACGGCTTCTGCAGCAGCAAGGCCCCGGTCGGCACGTCGTTGTGTCTCAGCGAGTGATCCGTGTAGCCCGACATGAAAAGTGTCTTCATCGTCGGCCGTATCGGCGCCAGCCGATCCGCGAGCTCGCGCCCGCTCAAGTGCGGCATCACGACGTCGGTGATCAACAGGTGAATCGCGTCGAGGTGACGCTCGGCGACGCTCAAGGCGTCCACCCCGTGACGCGCCTCGAGCACGATGTAGCCATGGCGGCGAAGCACTTCGCGCGCGAGCGCCCGGACCGCGTCCTCGTCCTCGACCAGCAGAATCGTTTCCCATCCTGTCAGGTCGCTGTCTTCGCCATCGGCCCGCCGCGCGACCACCGACGCCGCGGTCGGGGGCAAGTAGACCTTGAACACCGTGCCGTGTCCGGGTTCGCTGTACACCCAGATGTATCCGCCGCTCTGCTTCACGATGCCGTACACGGTCGCCAGGCCGAGGCCGCTGCCCTTGCCCTGTTCCTTGGTGGTAAAGAACGGTTCGAACACGCGCGCCCGCGTTGCCGCATCCATCCCTTCGCCGGTGTCGCCCACGGCGAGCATCACGTACCGGCCAGAGTTCATCGTCACGTGCGTCATCGCGTAGGCCTCGTCCAGCTCCACATTCGCCGTCTCGATCGTCAGCCGCCCACCGGCGGCCATCGCGTCGCGCGCGTTGACGGCGAGGTTGACCAGGATCTGCTCCACCGATGCCGGATCGACGGTGACCGGCTGGAGATCGGGTGCGAGCGACGTCACCAGCTCCACGTCCGCGCTGATCAGCCGTCGCAACAGCTTCTCGAGCTGCGAGATCAGCACGTTGATGTCCACGACCTGCGGCTGCAGCATTTGACGGCGGCTGAACGCGAGCAGCTGGCGCGTGAGCGACGCGGCACGCTCGCCGGCCGACTGAATCTCCTGCAGGTCGGGCCGCAGCGGATGTTCTGCGGGAATCTCCTCCAGCATCAAGTGGCAATAGCCCAGGATCCCGGTGAGCAGATTGTTGAAGTCGTGCGCGACGCCGCCGGCGAGCTCGCCGACCGCCTCCATCTTCTGCGCCTGGCGCAGCTGCTCCTCGAGCCGGCGCCGCTCGGTGATGTCGCGAACGTTGACGACGATGCCGGCGACTGCGGGGTCGGCGAGCCGGTTGACGCCGAGGACTTCGATGATCCGCCATGAACCGTCCGCGTGATGAAACCGCAGCTGCGCGACGAATGTTCTCCCTCGGTGACCGCGCGTCTCGGCCATGCGCGTAGCGAGGAGATCGCGATCGCCTGGATTGATGTAGTCGAAGATCGATCTGCCGACCATCTGGGCGGGCGTCCAGCCGAGGTGGCGCTCGGAAGAGGGGCTGAGATACGTGACACGCCCGTCGCCGTCGCTCAGGAACAAGGCGTCGGAGCTGTTCTCGACCAGTGCGCGGAAGCGCTCCTCGCTGGCCCGCAGCGCCGCTTCGACGTGCCAACGCTGACGCTCCTCGGCGTGAAGCGCCAGGGCGTGACGAATGGTCCTCTCCAGCGTCTCGACGGTGAGGTTCGCCTTGCTGAGATAATCGGCGGCGCCGGCTTTCATCGCCTCGACCGCGACATCCTCCGCGCCGTGACCGGTGAGTACGATGATCGGGGTCAAATACCCCTTCTGGCGGACTTCGCGAAGCAGGCTCAGGCCGTCGCGCGCCCCGAGCATGTAGTCGAAGATGGCGACGTCGAACGGCGTTTCGCTGAAGGCCCGGAGCGCTTCGTCGTAGGAGATCGCAATCCGGACCGCGGCATCGTGCCACGCGCCGCCGGAGCGCAGGAACGCCTCCACCATCCGCGCCTGCTCGGGCGCATCGTCCACGACAAGAAGGCGAATCGGATCGGCCATCCTCTACGTGCGCTACTTCCTGCCAAAGATGCCCGCGATCTTACCGCCAAGCCCTCGGAAGAATCCCTCGATCGCTCGTGAGGCGCGCTGCTTGAGGGAGCCCTGATGGATCGGACAGAGCGCCGTCGGCACCGTGTCGCCATCCTTGAAGAACTCCTGGTAGATGGGACAACCGTCGACCGGGGCAAGGTACGACACGCTGCACAGATCCTCGGAGTGGATGCCGGGGGGCACCGTGAACTCGGCCGCCGGAAGCTGGCGGGCTGTCCGTTTCATGAAATCGGCCCAAATCGGCAGCGCGACGCGGGCGCCGTAACCGTTGGGGCCGATCGGCGCCGGCTGATCGAAGCCGACCCAGACGCCGACGACGACAGAGGTGGAATAGCCGACGAACCAGGCGTCGTGATAGCCGTCGGTGGTGCCGGTTTTCCCGGCGACAGGTCCGCGGACGCCCAGGGCGCGCGCCGGGGCACCGGTACCGCGCTCGATGACGTCGCGGAGCATGCTGGTCATTTGAAACGCGACCGCGGGGCTGATCAGCTGTTCTCGGTCGACCGGCTGGTCGAAGACCTGCCGGCCGCCGGAATCGAACACCGAGATCATCCCGCGGGGACGCGCGACCTGGCCGCCGCCGGCAAACATCGTGTACGCCGAGGTCAGATCCAACGGTGAGACGACGCCGGTCCCGAGCGCGAGCGAGGGGACGTCGGGCAGATTGTCCAGGCCGGCGTTGCCCGCCAGTTTCAGGACCGCGCGCGAGCCGACGCGCTGCTGCAGATCCGCGGCCGCCGGATTATTGGACTCCAGGAGCGCGGCGCGCAGCGTGAGCTCGTCCGCCTGCTCCCCTTCGCTGTGCGGGCTCCACTCTGGATCGCCTGGCGCCGACACGTGGCGCAGGTTCGTGAGCACGGACACCGGCGAGTAGCCGTTCGCCAGCGCCGCGGCGTACACCAGCGGCTTGAAGGCCGAGCCGGGCTGGCGACGGCTCCGCACCGCGCGATTGTAGGTGCTGCGCCCGTAGTTCGCGCCGCCGACCATCGCCAGGATGTCGCCGGTCGACGGGTCGAGCGCCACCAACGCGGCCTCGAGACCCGGGCGCCGCAGCCGATCGAGCCCACCCGCCACCGCGCGCTCCGCGGCATCCTGCAGCTCGGGAAGAAACGACGTATGCACCTGCCAGTCGGGCGGATTGTCGCCGCCGAACTCGTTGCGGAACTGCTGACGGAGATACTCTTTGGCAAAGCCCGCGCGGACGTCGTTCGGCTGCCGGTACGGCTGGATGCGGGGGCGGACCTGGCGGGCGGCGTCGTACTGCGCCGCCGTGATCAGGCCCTGCGCGCGCATCTGCGCCAGCACCACATGGCTCCGCTCGAGCGCGCCGTCGTAATTCGACCAGGGAGACAGCGCCGACGGCGCGCGAATCAGGCCGGCGATGAGCGCCGCTTCAGGCAGCGTCACCGCGCTCGCCGTCTTCCGGAACAGGTGCTGTGACATCGTCTCGACGCCGTAGACGCCGGCGCTCAGATAGACGCGGTTCAGGTAGAACTCGAGGATCTGTTTCTTGGACAGCTGCGCTTCGATCAGCAGCGCGATCCCGCCCTCCTTGATCTTGCGGCCGAAGGTCTTCACGTTCGAGAGGAAGATCGTGCGCGCGAGCTGCTGGGTGAGCGTGCTGCCGCCTTCCGTCCGCGCGCCGCCGCGCACGTCGCGCACCACCGCGCGGACGACGCCAATCGGATCGATGCCGGGGTGGTGGTAGAACCGGCGATCCTCGACCGCGACCACCGCGTGCTGCAGATCGGCCGAAATCTGCTCGAGCGCAACGTCGTGCCGCTGGCCGTCCAGCCCGAACCAGGGCTGCCCGTCGGCGCCGTAGAACACGGTGTCGCCGATACCGCGGGTCAGGCGATGGACCGCCACCGCATAACGCGACAACCAGAGGCCGGACACGGCCGCGCCGCCGACCAGTCCGACGAGCAGCGCGATCGCGATCCAGTCCGTCCACCGCCGCGGCCGGAGCAGGCTCAGTGCGGCTCTCCTTTGGCTTCCCTTTTCTCTTGCAGCAGCGCGTAGCTCAGCGCGATCCCGAAGATCACGACGATCACGCCGAGCGAAATGAACTTGGGGACCTCGAAGGCAACGTAGCCCTCGGCATGCGCGTACTCGATCAACAGCTTCATGCCGACCCAGGCGATGATGACAAACGCGCCGTCGACCAGCACCGGGTAGCGTTCGATCAGCGCCAGCAGCTTGCCGACCACCACCCGCATCATCACGATGCCGAGGAGACCGCCGGTCAGAATCACCCAGCGCTTCGGTGACATCGCCACCGCGACCAGGATCGAGTCGATCGCGAACACGATGTCGGTCAGTTCGACCTTCACCACCGTCGCCCAGAACGGACTCAGGCCCAGCCACGACTGCGCCTTGGGAGGGGTGCGGCGTTCGTCTGCGCTCTGGCTGCCGCTGAAGTGACCGTAGACCAGATACAGCAGGTAGCCTGCGCCCGCCAGCTTCACCCACCCGAACCGGAACACGGACATCGCCAGCAGCGTCGCGATGGCGCGGAACGCGAAGGCCCCGATGATGCCGTAGCGCAGCGCCTTTTTCCGCTGGCCCTTGGGGAGCCCCAGCACCAGGATGGCGAGCACCATCGCGTTGTCGGCGCTCAACAAACCCTCGAGCGCGATCAACAGGCCGATGGTGACAAAGTCGGACGGCACGAACATCGAGCGCGGTACCTTACGCCAGCATACTACTGATCAACTTGACACGTCTCGTATCAACTCCTATATTCGGATCGGTGCAAGATCAGGATCTCATCTTCATCAGCGTCGCCGCGCGCATGCTCGGCATGCACCCGCAGACGCTGCGGAAGTACGAGCGGCTTGGCCTGGTCCAACCGACGCGCACGATCGGCAGTATGCGGTTGTACTCGCGCGACGAGCTCGAGCGGATCAAGCTCATCAAGCGCCTGGTGGACGAAACGGGCATCAATCTCGCCGGCGTCCAGCGGTTGCTGTCGATCGCCGACATCGTCCAACGCCTGCGCCCGCACGTGCGCGAACGACGCGTGACCCAGGAGCTCGACGAGCTGCTCCGCACGCTGGGCTTAGACTAACGACTGGCGACCAACGACGACGACATGGATTTCAAAGACTATTATTCGAGCCTCGGCGTTGCCAAGACCGCCACCCAGAAGGAGATCAAGGCCGCCTATCGCAAGCTCGCGCGCAAGCACCACCCCGACGTCAACCAGGGCGACAAGTCCGCCGAAGCGCGCTTCAAGGAGATCAACGAGGCCAACGAGGTCCTCGGCGATCCCGAAAAGCGCAAGAAGTACGACGAGCTCGGGGCGAACTGGCGTCAGTACGAGCAACAGGGCGGCGCGCCGGGCGGCGCTGGCTTTGGCGGCGGCTTCGATCCCGGACAGGGCGGCTACCGGACGGTCACCCAGGACGACCTGAACGAGATGTTCGGCGGCGGCCATCCGTTCTCCGATTTCTTCGAAACCTTCTTCGGCGGCGGCAGTCAGCCGGGCGGCGCGCAGGGACGCACGCGTGGCGGCCGGGCCCGCGCTGCCCGTCCGGGACGTGACATCGAGGACGAGATCGAGCTGTCGCTCGACGACGCCTACCACGGCGCGATGCGCCGCTTCTCCATCCAGCACGACGGCGAGGCGCGCAGCGTCGACGTCCGGATCCCCGCCGGCGTCAGCGACGGCTCGCGCGTGCGGGTGACCGCTGAAGGCGAGCGCGGCTCCGGCGGCGCCAAGGCAGGCGACCTGTATCTGCGCATCCGCCTCGCTCCCCACCCTGAGTTCGAGCGCAAGGGCCGCGACCTCTACACGCGGGTGTCGATTCCGCTGACGACCGCGGTGCTGGGCGGCGAGGCCAAGGTGAAGACGCTCGACGGCAAGTCGCTCCGCCTCAGGGTGCCGCCGGGGACGCAGAACGGGCAGATCTTCCGCCTGAAAGGGCACGGTATGCCGGTCACCGGCAAGTCGGGAGAGACCGGCGATCTGTACGCGACCGCCGACGTGCAGCTGCCCAAGGAGCTGACGCCCGAGCAGCGGGCGCACTTCGAAGCGCTGCAAAGACTGGAGGCCGGGACCAAGGCCGCCGTCTCGTAACCAAGAACCAAGAACGAAGAACCACTGATCATGAACATCAACAAGTACACCGAGAAGGCCCGTGAGGCTGTAGCGGCCGCCGTCGAGCGCGCGAAGCAGGCCAACAACCCGCAGCTGGAGCCGGAGCACCTCCTGGTCGCGCTGATCGAGCAGCGCGACGGGATCGTGCCGAACCTGCTGCGCAAGATGAACGTCGACCTCGCCCACGGCGCCCGCGAGCTGCTCACGAAGCTTCCGGCGGCCTACGGCGGCGCCGAGCCTGGTATGTCGCCGCGCTTCAAGCTGGTCACCGACCAGGCGCAGGCCGAAGCCGATCGCTTGAAGGACGAGTTCGTCAGCACCGAGCACCTGTTCATCGCCCTGGCCGACGAGAGCGGGCGTTCTCCGTCCGCGCAGCTCCTCAAGCAGAACGGCATCACCCGCGACACCATCCTGCAAGCGCTCACCAGCGTCCGCGGCTCGCAGCGCGTCACCAACGAGAACCCGGAGGGGACCTACGAGGCGCTCGAGAAGTACGGCCGCGATCTGACCAAGATGGCGCGCGAGAAGAAGCTCGATCCGGTGATCGGCCGCGACGAGGAGATCCGCCGCGTCATCCAGGTCCTCTCCCGCCGCACCAAGAACAACCCGGTCCTGATCGGCGAGCCCGGCGTCGGCAAGACCGCGATCGTCGAAGGCCTCGCCAGCCGCATCGAGCGCGGCGACGTCCCCGAAGGGCTCAAGAACAAGCGCATCGTCGCGCTCGACATGGGATCGCTGATCGC
>DATASG010000177.1:0-10077 GCA_036269295.1 Vicinamibacterales bacterium
CCCCTCGCGTCCCGACATCGGTGAGGTGTTCACGCCGAAGATCATCGATACGGTGGGCTCGTCGATTGCAATCGGCGGGATCGGTCGCGTCTCCTGCGCATCGGCGATGGTCTCGCCTATCGTGATGTCGTCGATGCCCGCGAGGCAGACGATGTCGCCGGCCGCGGCCTCCAGGATATCGATCCGCTTCAGGCCGTCGAAGGCGTAGAGCTTGGTCACCTTGGTGTGCTGCACCGCGGTGTCGAGCTTGACCACGGCGACGGCGTCGCCGATCTTGACCCGGCCGTTGAAGATGCGCCCGATGGCGATGCGCCCGACGTAGTCGCTGGCATCGAGGTTCGCGACCAGCAGCTGCAGCGGCGCGTCGGGGTTGCCGCGCGGCGCCGGCACGTGCTTGACGACGGCGTCGAACAGCGGCCGCAGATCCTCGCCCGCCACCTCGGGGTCCAGGCTCGCGGTGCCGATGCGGGCGTTGGTGTAGAGCACGGGAAAATCGAGCTGATCCTCGTTGGCATCGAGGTCGATGAACAGGTCGTAGACCTCGTTCAGCACTTCCGAGATCCTGGCGTCCGGGCGGTCGATCTTGTTGATCACGACCAGCGGCGTCAGCCGGCGCTCGAGCGCCTTGCGCAGCACGAAGCGCGTCTGCGGCAACGGCCCCTCCGACGCATCCACCAGCAGCATCACCCCGTCCACCATCGACAGGGTCCGCTCGACCTCGCCGCCGAAATCGGCGTGGCCCGGGGTGTCGACGATGTTGATCAGGATATCCTTGTAGTGGACGGCGGTGTTCTTCGCCAGAATCGTAATGCCGCGCTCGCGCTCCAGCTCGTTGCTGTCCATGGCGCGCTCGGCCACGCGCTCGTTGGCGCGAAACGTCCCGCTCTGGTGCAGCAGCGCGTCGACGAGGGTCGTCTTGCCGTGGTCGACGTGCGCGATGATCGCGACGTTGCGGCGAAGCGGGTTGGCGACGTCCGCTTTACCCGGATGTGATGAAGGCTTTTCTACTGACAGAGACATCTTTTCAGTATACAGGAGAGCGTACCAGGGCAGACGGCTGAAGGCGGAGGGCTGAAAGCTACGGGCTTTTCGACAACCGCGCGAGGATCTCCTTTGCTCGGGTGCCGAACTGCTCGTCCTCGGCCACCTTCTCGGCGTACTGGCGCGCCTCAGACGGCTTCGACAGGTTGTAATAGGCGACCGCGACGTCGAACCACGACGTCGCCAGGTATCGGCGGGCTTTGGCGAGGTACTGCTCGCGGCGCGCGATCTTCTTCGCCTGGCGTTCGGGCGGATCGTGCGAGGCGCGAATGCCGGCGATCTCTTGCATGTAGCCAAGCTCGGCTGCCTGGAGACAGTCCGCCGCCTCGCGCAGCACCTCGGCGGTGCGAGGCCAGGCGCGCTGCTCGGCGAGCACGACACCGAGGTAGTAGACGGTTTCGCAGTCACGCGGGTTGCGCGTCCGCGACTGCTCGAATTTCTCCCGCGACACGTCGAGCTCCTGCCGGCGATACGCGATCAGGCCGGCCAGCTTCGGCACCTCCGCGTTCACCAGCAGCTTCGCCGCGAGCTCGACGTCGGTCCAGGCCTGGTCGTTGCGTTCGAGCTCGCTCTCGTTGAGGGCGCGCCAGTAGCGGGCGTCGCCGACGAACCATCGCTCTCGCAGCAGGGTGTCCAGCGTGGCAATGGCCTCGACGCTCCGGCCAAGGTAGGTCTGCGCGCGCGCCTTGCCCAGCAGGGCGTCGACGGCGTGCGGCTCGAGGGAGAGCGTGCGATCGTAGAACAGCGCCGCGCGCTCGAACTCCTCGACCGTCATCGCGATGTTGGCGATCGACTGGGTCAGCGCCGGCCACTCCGGCCGCCAGGCGTACGCCTCGTCGAACAGGTGATCGGCTTCGTCGAGCTTGTCCTGGCCCGTGATCAGAAGGCTGACGTCGTAGGAGCCGAGGTAGTACTTCGTCTCGACAAACCGGGGATCGCGCGCCAGCAGCTCCGGCATCGTCTCGGATCCGAGACTGCGGCAGGTCGCGCGCCTGAATGCGATCAACGGTGCATCCTTGAACGCCGCGATCGGGGCGAAAATCGTGTCGCGCGTGACATCGCGCGCCTCGCTGGCGCAGGCGAACGACAGCCAGACGTAGGCGTTGAATTCGCTCGTCGGCGCGAGGTCGCGAAGGGTATCGCGCCAGGCATCGTGGTTCAGCCGGAGAGAGCGGCTCCGATCGAGATCGACATCGCTGGTCGGGGTGCGCATCACGCCGCCGGCCGGCAGCACATCGATGATGTCAAGGACCGTGCGCATCCACGCGGGCTGGCTGGAAGAGCCGAGCAGCAGGGAACGGGCGCGTTGACCGTAGCCCTCGTCGCTCATCCCCAGCTCACGCTGCCGCAGGGCGATGAGCGCGGCGGTGCGGATGGCGCCGGCGGTCCCGACCTCGGCGGCCGATGGCATGGTGCGCAGCAGATCGTACTGTCCGAAGGCATCGATGAGACAGTCGAGGCAGCCTTCGCGTACCAGCTCGTCGGCGGAGGCCAGCCGCTGTGCCGCAGTGGGCGGCTGGGGCGCCGCCGTGGTCACCGGCCTGAGCGGTGGCCGCGAGCACGCGGACGCGATCAATACCAGGAGCAGGCCGCCGAGGCGGCCGGCGATGCGCATCGTGCCGTTAGACACCGAAGGGAACAATATAGTCACGAGTCGTCAGTCGTTAGTCGTCACTCCTAAAAGAGAGGATGCACGGTCGAGAACAGGGCCAGGCCGAGGGTGTAGAACAGCGCGAACATCACCACGAGCGAGGTGTAGACGCTGCGCGATCGGATTGAGGCGAGCCAGATGAACGCCGGGAACAGCACCGAGCAATAGCGCCCCAGCCCCTCGAACGCGCCCGACGACAGCGGCACGTACAGGTTCAGCAGCATGAAGAGGCCGTACGCGGCGCCGAACTTCCTCCAGACGAACGGAATCATCGCCGTGAACAGCAGCGCGGTCACGCCGTACAGCGTGTCGTACAGCGCCATCGGCTCAGATGCCAGGAACGCGTACGGGTGGGTCAGCAGCCGTTGCACCAAGGCGAGGGGAGCGGTCCAGGGCGCACCTCCAGGGTGATAGCCGCTCCCCCACCGGGTCAGCGCGGTCGCCCAGAGCAGCGGTTGGCCGGTGAGCTCGTAGATGTAGGCGCAGTAGCCCACGAACCCCAGCGACGCCACGAGCAGCGCGCCCGCGGCGAGCGCCCGCTCGCGCCCCGTCGGCTTTGCCGATCGCCAGGCGATCCACGCCAGCGCCGGCCACATCATGATGCCGGTCACCCGGGTCGCGGTGGCGAGCGCGCCGGCGACGCCGCCCAGCGCCCAGCGCCGGGTCCGGAACCCGTAAAAGCTCAGCAGCGTGAACAGCAGGAACGTGCTTTCGGTGTAGACGGCGCCGAAAAAGAAGGAGAACGGAAAGATCGCCGTCAGCAGCAGCGCGCGCTCGGCGCGCCGCCGCGGCAGATCGAGCGCGGCGAGGCGATACAGCACGACCATCGCCAGCGCGAACGACACCCACGAGACGACGATGCCTCCGAGATAGACGTCGCCGGGAGATCGACCGAACAGCCGGCCGACGTAGCGCATCAGCAGCGGGTAGACCGGCGCGAAGGCGATGTTGGCGCGACCGCCGGCGACCGCGGCGCTCGCGTCGTAGCCTTTGTGCGCGATGTCGAAATACCAGCCGGAATCGTGGCGCGCGAACGCGTCCCAGAACGGGCTGGGGCTGCCCCAGACCGTCGACTGATCCGGCAGGCGCCGATCGAGCGGAAACGCGAGGACCGCGCACAGGGCAAGGAACGACGACACCAGGCGGAACCCGATCGCGGCGATGGCGATGCGGAGATCACGGTAGCGTTCGCCCCACCTCGCCGAAGCTCCGGAGGAGTCGGTCGAAGCGGCGGCGGCGGGGCCAGGCTCAGTTGGGTTTGACAAGGGCCTTCGGGAGACGCATCGCCTCGGCATCGGCGAGCGCCTGATTGATCTCCGCGAGCACGTAGGTCCGGGTGCCGATCGTGCGCCACGGGATGGCGGCGTGGTGACGCTCGAGGAGGCGCAGCGCCCGTAGGAAATGCGAGACCTCGCTTCCCCAGCAGCCGCGGATCTCGAGATGCTTCCGGTTGATTTGCTGGTGCACGTTGACGGCGCTCGTCCCCGCGTCGGTATAGTGCCCAGCGATCACGTAGCGGCCGCCGTCGCGGATCAGATCCAGCGCCTCTTCCACGGCGCGCGCCGATCCGGCCGCCTCGATGGCCACGTCGACACCGAGACCGCCCGTCAACTCACGCACGATCTCGGCCCTTTCCGCCGGCGCCGTCCGCTGCACGTCGATCACGCGATCGGCACCCATCGCGGCCGCCAGCTCGAGGCGATCGGCGGGCGCGCCGAATCCGATCACGCGGGTGGCGCCGGCCAGGCGCGCCAGCGCGATGGCGCTGAGCCCGACCGCGCCGGTGCCTTGCACCAGCACCGTGTCGCCGAGGGTGATCGCGGCGCGATCGATGGCGTGCACCGCGGTGATTAAGCCACAGCCGCCGCTGATGTAGGTCTCCGCGGGGACCGACGCCGGCAGCGTTGCCATCGAGACGCCGGGCTCAAGATAGATCGCCTCCGCCCAGCCGCCGAAGAGACCTTCAGCCGCCGAATCGGTGATGCCGTACACGCGCCGCGCGTCGCACCGCGTCGGCGTCCGGTTCACGGCGCAGGCGCGGCAGCGGCCGCAGGTGCGGTGGACGTCGAAGAACACGAGCCGATCGCCTTCGACGATCCTGGTGCCGTCGGCGCTGAGGACATCGCCGCGAATCTTGTCCGCGATCCCAACCGAGACATGCCCCGGGATGATCGGAAACGGCACGCCCGCCAGGCGCCCGTGCCAAATGTGGACGTCGGTGCCGCAGACTTCGGAATACAGGGTGCGCAGGAGAAGCGAGCCGGGCTCGAGCGCCGGCTCCGGAAATTCCCGCAGCTCGACCGGCACTCGCGGCGCCGGCATCACGGCAGCTAGGATGGACATCGCAAAATGCTAAATGCTGATTGCTGATTGCTGATTGCTAATTGCTGATTCAGGAGCCGCAGGTTCGCGCCCGTAGGATACGTCCATTCTGCAATCGCACCCAATTTGCAATCAGCAATCTGCAATGTGCAATGTACAATGGCCCATGCCTCTTTACGAATACGAATGCCGCGGCTGCGGTCATCGCTTCGAGTATCTGACCCGCGAGAGCCAGTCACCTTCGTGCCCATCGTGCAAAGGCGCCGAGCTGCAGAAGCTGATGTCGGTCTTCGCGGCGCAGTCGAGCACGCCGGCCAAGTCGGCGGGCGGATGGGATCGACCGATCAGCGCCTGCGGTTCGTGCGGCGACCCGCGCGGCCCCGGCTCCTGCAGCATGAACTAACGAGCGGCCGCGCTCGGTGCCGCACTTTACCCGCGCCTTCAGGCACCGCAACTACCAGCTGTTTTTCGCCGGCCAGCTCGTCTCCCTGACCGGAACCTGGATGCAGTCGGTCGCCGAGTCCTGGCTGGTCTTCCGCCTCACCGGTTCCGCGGCCCTCCTCGGCGTCACCTCGTTCGCGACCCTGGCGCCGGTTTTCCTCTTCGCGACCATCGGCGGCATCGCCGCCGACCGCGCCGATCGCCGGCGCATCCTGATCGTCACGCAGTCGCTCTCGATGCTGCTGCCGCTGACGCTGGCGGCGTTGACCCTGAGCGGCCACGTGCGTGTGTGGCACGTCTTCGTCCTGGCCACCTGCCTCGGCGTCGTCAACGCGTTCGATATCCCGGCGCGCCAGTCGTTCGTGGTCGAGATGGTCGGCCGCGAGGATCTGACCAACGCGATCGCGCTCAATTCCTCGATGGTCAACGGCGCGCGCGTCGTCGGACCGGCGATCGCCGGCCTGCTGGTGGCCGCGGTCGGCGAAGGCTGGTGCTTCCTGCTGAACGGCATCAGCTACAGCGCGGTGATCGCCGGGCTGGCGATGATGAAGGTGCCGCGCCGGCCGCGGCACCTTCGGCGGTCCGCGTGGCGCGATACGGTCGAAGGCTTCCAGTTCTCCACCAGAACCTCGCCGGTTCGCGCGCTGCTGATGCTGCTCGGCCTGATCAGTTTCGCCGGCATGCCGTACTCGGTGCTGATGCCGGTGTTCGCGGAAACGATTCTCGGCGCCGGCCCGAAAGGCCTAGGCCTGTTGATGGGCGCCTCCGGCCTGGGTGCGCTTGGCGGCGCGCTCGCCCTGTTGTCACGCCGCGGCGTGCGCGGGCTCGGACGCTGGGTTGCGGTCTCGGCTGCCGCGTTCGGCGTCGCGCTGATCGCCTTCTCCTACTCGCGCACGTTCTGGCTGTCGGCGCTGCTGCTGATCCCGGTCGGCGCGGCGATGATGGTGGAGATGGCGGCCTCCAACACGCTGCTGCAGGCGATGGTGCCCGATGCCCTCCGCGGGAGGGTGATGGCGCTCTACTCGATGATGTTCATGGGGATGGCGCCCTTCGGCGCCCTGTTCGCTGGCTGGATCGCGGAGCGCTACGGCGCGCCGGCGACGGTTGCCATCGGCGGCGTCGTCTGTCTCGCGTCCGCCGGCGTGTTCTCGTTGCGGCTGCCGGCGCTGCGCAACGAGGCGCGCGAGCTCATCATCGCGCAAGAGATGGCCGGCGGCGATCCACCAGCGGAGATGACCGGCGCCAACCTCTCTCATTAGCGCCATTTCGGCTTCCGCGTAGCGCGTCTGACGATCAACGCAGAGACCGCGGAGCGCGCAGAATGTCTTATCTCTCTGTGGGGTTCGGCGCGTTCCCGCCTCCGCTCGGCTACGTCGACCGCGAGCTACGGCCAGGCTCGCCGACCAGCCTCCGCCAAGGCTGCAGCGGTCCACCGAAGCCACAGGTCCTCACTGATCGAGGATCGGTTCGCGGGCCACCAGGGCAAGCGGCCGGATCGGCGAGCCGGTGGCGCCGCGAAACTTCAGCGGAATCCCCACGAAGCCGAACTCGTACACCTTCGCCGCCGCCAGCTCCTCGAGGTTCAGGTTCTCGATGATGTGGATGCCGTGCTTCACGAGCAGATGAGCGTGGCCGAACAACGCCATCTTCGTTTCCGGATCCCGCTCCACCATGTTGTCCCACGCCATGTTGTCGGCGCCAACGGCCACGACCTGCCGATCGGCGGCCCAGATGTTCCCGGACTTCGAGACCCCGGCGGCATTCAGATAGGTCGCTTCGTCCTCCCAGGAAGAGGCATACCCGGTGCGCACGAGCAGCACGTCGCCGGGCCGAATGGTGACCGACGCGGCGCGAGCGGCAGCGATCAGGTCGTCGGCGGTGATGGCGTAGCTCTGCGGCAGCCGCTCCACGCCTTTCTGGGCCGCGACGTCGAGCAGTACCCCGCGCCCGAGCAGCGGCTTCATCGTTTCGGCGCCGAGCTCGCGGTAGCCGTCGGCGCGCTCGACCTCCTCCACCTTCACCCCACCGTGGAACGCCATGTCGCACGCCTGATGGCACAGCGCGTCGATGTGGGTGCCGCTGTGCTCCATCATCGTCAGCACGCCCGACGATCCCGATCGCGGGCCGAATTCGGCGGGGCGATAGGAATCGCGGTGGCGGCGATGCAGGCCGTAGAAGTATCCGGGCTTGTGCGCGGGGTGCACCGGCATGCCGGCAAAGCGCGGCTGTTCGAGATCGAATATGCGCGCGCCGGCGAGCTGTGCGGCGATGCTCATCGTCTCACTTCGCGGCGGGGCGGGGCAGCTTTCGCGCCGTCATCGCCGACTGATATGCGAAGGTCGCCATCACGATCGCGGCCTGGCGGATATCGTTGACGTCGAGGCGATCGTTGGTGTCCATGTTGGTGTGGTGGGTGCGGATGTCGTAGTTGCCGTAGTCCTGGATCGGGTTGAAGCCCGGGACGCCGGCGTCGGTGAAGCTCAGATGATCGGTGGAACCGACCGGCTCACCGACGTTGCGGCGCGCGCCGAGGCTCTTGAGCGGCTCGAGCCAGCTGTCGAAGATCGGCCGAACTTCTTCCTGGTTCTGCAGGAACCAGCCGTAGATCTTCCCGGTGCCGTTGTCGATGTTGTAGTAGACGTCGAACTTATCGCGAGCGGCGGCGTTGGCGGGGCCGGCAAGGTGTTCGGTCACCCACGCTTTCGACCCGAGCAGACCCTGTTCTTCGCCGCCCCACAGCGCTACCCGGATCGTTCGACGGGGGCGGGCGCCGATCGCCTTCAGGATCCGCATCGCCTCGATCACGGTGGTGCTGCCGTCGGCGTTGTCGGTGGCGCCGACGCCGGTGTGCCAGGAATCGAGGTGGGCGCCAATCATGACGACTTCGTCTTTCAGCGCCGGATCGGTCCCGGGCAGCTCGGCGATCACGTTGTAGGCGTTGCCGGCGTCCGCGTCGTAGAACTTCGTCTGCACGTTGACGCGCAGCTTCACCGGGATGTTCTGCTGCAGGTAGCGGGCGACCATGTTGTAGTGCTCGGCGCTGAGAGTGACGGACGGCACCGCGCCGGGACCGCCGTCGCGGCCGGTCACGAACACGGTGCCGTGCTCGCCGGTGCTCGGCTTGAGGATCACGGCGGCGCCGGCGGCCTTCATCGCGTCGGTGAGGCGTTGATTGCGTTGCTGCGGCGTTTCGCCAACCGGCGCCGGTCCCCGCCCGCGGCCCGCGGATGTCGCGTATGCCGCGGACATCGGCACGTAGTCGGGATCGCTCGGCTGCGGCCGGTCCTTGCGCACGAAATTGCTCAGGACCGGCTGGGTCATGACGATGGCGCCCTTCAGCTGCGGCGCGAGCGCGCTCAACTCCTGCGGCGTCGTCTTGTTGTCGATGAACACCGGTGCGGCGACGATCTCGCCATTGGTGGCCGACGACCAGCCGTCGGCGTAACCCAGCAGGGGCAGGTAGCGGGGCTCGACCATCTCGATGGTGAGCTTCTCGAGCGTCCAGCCGCGCCCGAACTTCCACGGTTCGAGGTGGGCGTTGGCGAGCCCATACGACGCCAGCCGATCGCGGGTCCACTCCGCGGCGCGCTTGTGCGCCGGCGACGCGGTCAGCCGCGGACCGATGTTGATGGTCAGCATGTCGAAGACCGGCACGACTTGCGAGTGTTCCAGGCCCTCGGCGCGAATGCGCGCCAGCGTCGGATCGCCGGTCTGCGGCTGCGCTCCGACGACGACAGAAAGCAGGACTACGACGGCAGAGGTGATTCTCATCATGGCTGAGGGCAGATTCTGTCACCTTACGTGGGAACATCCAAGAAGGGAGGGACGGCGTCTCGCCCAGCGAGCCCTGTCGTCAGACCGGAAAAACGGCGCTGCGCTTTGGCCTGACGCGTAGTCGGAGGGACGGCATCTCACGCGGCGAGCCTTTTCGTCAGGCCGGAAAAACGCCGCTGCGCTCCCGCGTCTTACGCTCCCGCAGCGGTCCCCCCGTTTCGAAGGGGACTGATGAACAATCGGCGGCCTACGTGGCTTGGGCGGCGGTGTGACTTTCGGCCGGACCGCTGCGGCTGGTCACTACGCGGCGTTTTTCGTGAACCGGACGGCCTGACTCAAACGGCTCGCCGCGCGAGACGCCGTCCCTCCTTTACGTCGGGCCGACGGCGCGGCGGGCGCGATCGCAACCTCGCTCGGGCGCCTCCGCTTCGCGTGTCGAATTCCTGGCGAGCGGTGGCGGGAAAAACGCCGCTGCGCTCCCGCTTCTTACGCTCCCGCAGCGTTTTTCGTGAACCGGACGGCCTGACTCAAACGGCTCGCCGCGCGAGATGCCGTCCCTCCTCTGCGTCGGGCCGACGGCGCGAGGGCGCGCTGAAGCGACCGCGGCGCTCGAACCTGTGCTTCGGTCTTGCGTTATGCTGGCGACGAGGATCCGACACCCTCTTCACGGGGGCGCAGAAATGTGGACGTGGCTCCATCGATGACTAAACAGCCGCCGGCGCAGGCAATCCCGAAGCCACTGCCGGAATCGGTAGATGCCGACAGGATGGCGGGAGAGCTCGTCACCGAGTCGCTCGAATACGACGGTGGCCGGCAGGTCACAGTGTACGTCCCGTCGAATCCGCCCG
>DATASG010000178.1:0-3117 GCA_036269295.1 Vicinamibacterales bacterium
CCTAGTACAACCTGTGCGCCGCGGCGAGGGAGGCGTCGAGCGTCTGCCTCGCCTGCGCCGCCGCACCGGGCTGGTCGCGCTCGACCACCCTCCTGACCTCGGCGACAGCCGCGAGCACGAGCAGCGGCACCGACCACGCGCCGCAGCCGACGATCAGGTCGACCGGCTTCGGGAGCAGGCGTGGCCGGCGGCCGGGCGGATGCCATGCCCTGGCTATCGGCCGGTCCGGCGGTTGACGTGATGTCCGGCCGCCCGCCACAACCGGCCGAGTTTTTCAAGGATTCCCAGATCGGACTTGGCCCCAGGCGGATCTTGTGATAACAACTGCGTGGTTCCTCAGCATTCCTGATCAACTCCGTTGGAGGATGTCCATGTCGCAGACTTCCATGAGTCGGGCGATCGTCGTCGCCGCCTCGATCGCGCTGGCTCCGTCGTTTGCGATGGCCCAGGGCGGAATCACGGGCGAAAAACAGGGCAAGGGCGGAAGTATTGTGAAGGGCGCCGCCGGCACGGAAGGCGGCAAGGACGACAGCGGTCTCGAGCACTGCAACAAACCGATGGGCGCACTCGCCGTCGTCGAGCCGCAGAGCCAATACCTGGCGGCCTTGTCGCGCTACAACCTGCAGTCGCCCGTGAGCCTGATTCGCATGATGATCCAGCAGTCCAACTGCTTCATCGTCGTCGAGCGCGGTCAGGGCCTCCGCAACATGGAGCAGGAGCGCGCGCTCTCGGCAGGTGGTCAGACCCGTGCCGGATCCAACATCGGCGGTGGGCAGATGGTGGCGGCCGACTTCATCCTGACGCCGACCGTTGTGTTCTCCGAGGGCAATGCTGGCGGAATCGGCGGCGCGGCTGCTGGTCTGCTGGGTGGCAAGGTCGGCGCCGTGGCCGGTGGCCTGAAGTTCAAGGAAGCACAGACGAGCATGTTGATGGCTGATTCGCGGAGCGGCGTCCAGGTCGCGGCGGCCGAGGGCAGCACCAAGAAGGCCGATCTGCGCCTTGGCGCCGGCCTTTTCGCCGGCGGCGGTGGGGCCGCGGGCGGCGGTTACGGCAACACCAATGAGGGGAAGATCATCGCCGCCGCCTTCATGGACAATTACAACAAAGTAGTTGGCGTCGTGCGCAACGACGCCAGTCTGCAGCGCAGCGTAGGCACGCTGAAGGAAGAAGCGGCCGCGGGCGGAACGCGCAAAGCCGGCGCGGTATTCAACGAAGGCGATACGCTCAGCCCTAAGATCGCCGGCGTGAAGCTGCTGGCGTCACCGAACGATACCGCGAAGGTGGTCGCGGTCTTTGCTCGTGGCGACGAGATGGTGGTGGTCGGCGACGAGAAGGATGGCTACATCCAGGTCGAAAGCGCCTCAGGGAAGGGTTGGGTTCGCATCGCGCTGGTCCAGAAGCACTAAGAGTTCAGCGATCGTGCCCGAGGGCGCGACGTCTACCGACGACGCGAGCGGCGATCGAGGTCCGCGACGACAACGTCGTCGATCGCCTCGACAGACCTCCCGGCATGATTGGGAGCATTCGCACCCGCTCGATCTCGCGTTAGTCACCCGCCCTATTCGTATCGCAACGCGATCATCGGCTCGACCTGCGACGCCCGCAGCGCCGGGACGAAGCCGGCGCCGAGCGCGACGAGCGTCAACGCCACCGCGGACGCGGCAAGCACGATCGGATCCCAGCCCTTCAACTGATAGAGCAGCGATTCGGCGAGCTTGCCGAGGCCGATCGCCGCCGCCAACCCGATCGCGCCGCCGATAGCCGTCATCGTGCCGACCTGCCGCATCACCATCGCGCGGACGCGCTCGGGCGCGGCGCCGAGCGCCATCCGCAGCCCGATCTCGCGCGTCCGCTGCGAGACGGTGTACGCCAGCACGCCGTAGAGGCCGATCGCCGCCAGCAGCGTCGCCAGGCCCGCGAATGCTGCCGACAGCACGCTGATGAAGCGATCGAGGAACACGTTCTCGCGGACCTGTTGCGGCAGCGTTCGCAGATCCTCGACCGGCAGGTTCGGATCGAGCGTCTGCACGACCTTCGGGATCTGCGCCAGCATCGCCGCCGGATCGATCGCCGATCTAACGTAAAAGGTGAGATCGCCGATCGCCGGGTCCTGCCGGTAGGCGCGGAAGTACAGCGGCGGGACCTCCCGCTTCACTTCGCTGTATTTCGCGTTCCTGACCAGGCCCACGATCTCGAAGGGCAGCGGCCCGTTGCCCGACTTGTCGCTCATGTGCTTGCCGACGACGTCGTTGCCGAGGTTGAATTTCTTCACGAACGCCTCGTTGACGATGACCACCTTCGATGAGGCCTCGGCGTCGGCGCGCGTGAACTCACGTCCGGAAATGATCGGGATGCGCAGCGTGTGGAAGTAGGCGGGCGCCACCGAGTTGACGCTCGAGTTCACGTCGGTGTCCGGCCCGGCCTTGAAGCCCTCGACGGCGATCGAGTTGCCCCAGTTGTCGCCGGCGAGCAATGGGACGCTGCCGGCGGTTACCCCCTCCGCACCGGGAATCGCGGCCAGCGCGTCCTCGAGGCGCTCGAAGAGCTGCCTCGATCGCTCCGGCGTGTATCCGTTGTGCGCCGGCGAGACGCTGAACATGATCACGTTGTCGGCGTTGAGGCCCAGGTCGACGCGGCTCACGTTCAGGAGGCTTCGCGTGAAGAGCCCGGCGACGACGAGCAGCGCCATGGAGAGCGCGATCTGCGCCGTCGCCAGCGACATGCGGAAGCGCGACGCCGCGCGCGCACCCGACGGCTGGCCAGCCTGTCCTTTCAGCGAGGAAATGAGATTGGGCCGCGTGCTGTGCAGCGCCGGGAAGAGGCCGAAGAGCACGCCGGTGCCGATCGCCAGCGCCGCGGCAAACCCCATCACCTGCGGGTGCAGCGTCGCCTCGATGGTGTCCGCCGCCTGTCGTGAGACCAGCGACACCATCAGGTCCAGGGTCCACCGCGCGATCACGAGGCCGGACGCCCCTCCGAGAATGGCCAGCAGCAGCGATTCCGTGAGCAGCTGGCGGACGAGCTGCCAGCGCGACGCGCCGATCGACAACCGCACGGCCATCTCGCCGGCGCGCGCCGCTGATCGCGCCAGCAGCAGGTTGGCGATGTTGGCGCATG
>DATASG010000179.1:0-8445 GCA_036269295.1 Vicinamibacterales bacterium
CTGTCCGGTTCCGGGACGCCGATCGCGGGAGGTCAGACCTCCAGGTCTGACCTTTGACTCCGACCTTTGACTCCGACCTTTGACTCCGACTTTACACTCCGACCACCAGCCCAGCCGGTTCCCGCCGCCTCGTCACCACGGCCAGGATGTAGCAGACCGCGACCAGGATCAGGAGAAACTGATACCCGGCGAGCAGCGAGAGGTATTCGCCGACGCCTCCGACCATCGCGCCCAGCAGGTTGGCGCCGAAATCGTCGGCCGCTGACGAGGACTCCCTGAAACTCGAGCTGAAGAGCAGGCCGGCGCAGAAGACCGGGCTGAAGACCAACGATCCGTAGAACATCGACTCGGAGATCCGGCTGTCGAAGGTGACACGCCCGACCGGGATCAGGTAGTTGACCGCGATGAGCGCAAAGAGCGCGGCCGCAATCGCGCCGCGTCTCCGGATCCGGACCCGGCCGGCGACGAGCGCGCTCGCGAGCGCCATCACCAGCACCGACGCAATCGCCAGCGAGGCCGACGACCATGTGGATCCCCACAACAGCGCGAACTGCACGATCGACTTCGTCTCCAGGAGCATGAACCCCGCGCCCAGGAAGAAGAAGTGCCACGACCACCGGCCGCCGGTTCCGCCGCCGCGCGCGAACCAGACGGCAAGGGCCGACACGAACAACACCAGCGCGAGCGCGACAACGTAGTGCCGCGGTAGATCAGGCGCGCGCATGTACAGGAACGGCCAGTTGTCGGTCGCGAGCACGATGCCGGGGTCGCGCTCGAGGTGATGCGCGGGGCTCGGCGCGTGCGACTGCCCGTACGCCGTCACATCGGGCGGCAGCGGCGGCGGTGCGGTCAGCTCCGCCAGCCGCGGTCCGGCAAGCATCACCGCAAGGTAGGCACGATCCTGGTGCACGTGGCCGAGCGGCTCGCGTCCAAACACCTCGGCTAGGGTGTTGGCGAGACGATCCACCAGCCATTTCTCCCGGAAATAGTTGTAGAGCACCATCACCCCGCGCGGTGACAAGTGGTCGCGGACCGCCTCGAACGACTCCTTCGTGAACATGTAGCTCTCGAGCCGGACCCCGGAAAAGCTCGATTGCACAGTCAGCGAGTCGATCAGGGCGAATACCACGAGGTCGTAGCGCCTGGTCGCCGTCCTCAGAAAGTGCCGCGCATCGTCACAGATCACCGTGACGCGCGGATCGCTGTACGGCCGATCGGGGTGGCGCTCGGCGCCGAGACGAAGAATGACCGGATCGATATCGACCGCGGTCACGTGTTTCGCGCCGTGGCGCAGGGCCGCGGCGACGTCGGTGCCGCTGCCGGCGCCGAGGATCAGCACGTCGTCGAACGTGTCCCCGAACACGGTGTACGGCCACTGGTAGAAGTATTCCTTCTGCGCCACCGGAGCCATCGACTGGTGGAAGATGTGGTTCACCTCGACGACGGTGTCGGCCCTGTCCTGGAAGATGGTGATGCGGTAATAGGGCGACCAAAGGCTCCCAGTCTCCATCCGGTGCACGATCGCCAGCGAGCCGGCGAGCAACAGGACGTTGACCGTGGCGATCCACCGGCGATCCTGGACGAGAAACGGCAGCGCGGTGGCGGCGGCGACACCGAACCAGACGCTCGGCGGCAGCTCGAGCCACGACACCAGCGCAAACGCGGCGACGCCGGTCAGGCTGCCGAGCAGGTTGATCACGTAGGCCCGCAGCGGCGGACGCCCGGAGAGCTCTTGCCCCATCCGGTGGGCGACGACGATGAACAGCGCAGCGACCGAGGTGAACAGCAACGGCAGCAGCAGCGTGCTCTCCACCGGGACGACGGCCGACGTGGTGCCGCTGGAGAAATAGATGGTCGAGGTGCTGGGCAGCGCGAGCTCGAGCCGGAGCTGGTCGACCGCGAGAATAACGGCAAACTGGATCAACGGGAACCAGATGAAGAGATTCTTCCGCCGTCGCGTCAGCAGGCAGCCGACGCCGATACCGAGAAAGCTCGCGAGGAGAATGAAGTTCGAGAAATACGCCAGCAGCCGGACGTAAGCCGGCATCCATCGAATCAGCGCGGTCTCGAGGAAGAGAACCAGGAAAGAGGAGAGGAAGAGGGCCACGGCGAACATTGTAGGGGCAAGGGCTGCGAGCCAAGGGCTTTCGCACCCGGCTCTCGCCCCCGACCCTCAGCCCTGGAGCAGAGCGACTGTTACCAGCGCGGCTCGGAGCGGCCGCGCGAATTGCCGCCGCGATCGCCGCCGTAGCCGCCGCCGCCGAATCCGCCCGAGCGTTCCGGCTTCGGACGCGCTTCGTTCACCGTCAGGCCGCGGCCGCCGAGCTGATAGTCGTTCAGTTCGGAGATCGCCTTCTGCGCCTCTTCGTCCGTGCTCATCTCCACGAACGCGAAGCCGCGGGCACGCCCGGTGGCCATGTCGCGCATCACCTTGACCGTTTCGACGGTGCCGGCGCGGGCGAACAGATCCTGGAGATCGTTCTCGCCGGTTTCGTACGGAAGATTGCCCACGTAAAGTCTGCGACCCATTTCTCTCACTCCTCTGTCGCGTAAGCGACCTGATGTCGAAGTGTTGGTCTCGTCGCTTAGCGGGATTTCATGAGGAAGCGAGCTACAGACTCGTTACGCTCGAAAGGCAGCACAGCACTGGCAAGACGTTCACCGACGTGGCGAGCATACCATACTGGTGGCCTCTCACCAGTGCCATGTCCCCAATGGCTGCCACTAGACCTTTCGCGCGCGGACCACGACGTCCGGGTCGGCCACGGTGAGGGCGACGATCTCGTCGTTTTTGGGCTCGAAGCGGATCCGGACGGCTGGCGCGCCGGGCGGGACGAATTCGAGGCGCCCGAGGTGACGAATATTGCGCGGGGTCGCTCCAGCGCGGACGATCGACACCTGGTTCGGCCCGGTCTCGACGGTGAAATTGTCGCGCGCGCGATCGCCGAAGGTGTAGCGGCCGTTCAACATCGCGCGTTCGTCAGCGCTCAGCGGTTCGTCGGTCAGCGGCAGCGCCGCGTCGCCGATCGATTCCAGGTAGGCCACGACCGCGGCCGCCGGAGGGCCGCCGGCTTTGGCGTGCACCATCAGCGAGAGGCTGTGCGGCCCGCGGATCTTCTGCAGCCCGGGCGTGGCGGCGATGAATGCCTTCACCACCTCGAGCTGGCCGAGCATCGCCGCCGAGAACAGCGTCGGCGGCGCGCCGTTGTCGAGCAGGAACTCCGCGATCGCACGCTGGCCGACGTGCGACGCCGCGCCGAGCGCGGTCTCGTGATCGCCGTAGCCCCAGTCCCACGACGCCTTGGCTAGCGCGGGATGCTGCTGGACCATTTCCTTCACGCGGGCGAGGCTCGAATGCGACAGGCCGACGACATCCTTCATCAGCGACGGATGGAGCGACGGGAAGAAGTCGTCGGGCGGAACGCCGTCGGCCGGCGGCGCGGGCCAGTCCGGTTGGGTTGGGGCCGTTTGTTCGGCCCCAGGTCTGACCTGAAGGTCTGACATGGCAACGACTGCCGGAACAGTACGCAGAAATTGACGACGGGTATGTGTCATGGCGTGAGAAATACCCGGTCGCAACGACCTGGGGCCAGCGAGGAAATGACCAGGACATAAGTCGCCGCGGGTGAGCGGATTAGCGCCGCAGGCGAGGGAGGTCAGGACGCATCACGAGACCTGCAGGCCGTCTTTGAGCACGATCCGGCGCACGGCTTTTTCAATCTGCGCCGCGACATCCTCGTCCAAGGACTCCAGCGAATCGTCAGGCGACCGTGAAATCCGCTGGACCCAGACGTGGGTTCCGTCGTCCAGCCGGATGATGTGCATGAGCAGCGACAGGCGCCCGTCCTTGGCCTGCAGGTGCCCGGCGACCAGAAACGCGGCGTGGGTTTCGCGGGCGACGGTGCGGGGATCTCGATCGGCGCGCGGGTTGCGCAGCACCTTGGAGTTACCGTTGACGCCGATCCGCGACGGCCCAAGCGCGGTCAACCGTTCGACGACGACGTCGGCGATAGTCGACACGGCGCGCTCGCGCGCCGCGTCGCCGGTCTCGTTGTCGAAGACGGCGACCGCGACAATCGGACGATTCGGCGGCGCGTTGCGCGCGACGCTCCACCAACCAGCCACCGCGACGATCAAAAACACCCCGGCGGTGGCCAACAACAGGGCGCCAGGACTGGAACGGCGCACGGCCGCCGTCGCGGCTTCGCGGCTCTGTCCGGCCAAATCGACCCCGTCCGATTGTTCGACCGAGGCCTGCCGCCCTGAGGCGCTCTGGCGGTCCACCGGCGCGATGAACGAGAAGCCGCGCTTCGGCAGTGTTTGGATGAACCGGGGATTGTCGGCGGAGTCGCCGAGCGCGGCGCGCAACTGGCCGATGGAGTAGGCGAGACCGCGGTCGACGTCGACGTGGGTGTCGTCACCCCAGAGGCGCGCGCGCACCTCCTCGCGGCTGACAACATCGCCGGCGCGAGAGAGCAGCAACGCCAGCGCGCGGGCGGGCTGCGGTTCGAGCGCCACCTGTCGCTCCGATCGGGTGAGGACCGCGGCGCGATCGTCGAACTCGAAGATCCCGAATCGGTAGATCATTCCCGGATCTTCCGCATCGTAACCGCAAACGCGTCGCGTCCGGTCGCCGGGTCGTAGACGATGACCGGCATCGGCCGGCCACGGATGGTGTCCGGGTTCGCGCGCGCATAGCCCATCAGCGTTACCGCCAACTCCTGCTTCAGCGTCACCTCCGCCGGTTCGCGGGCCAGCGTCGTGAGCATATCGTCGAAGGTCAGCGGCCACGGCCGCCCGCGCAGCAGGGCGTCGACCACCGTGCCTTTGAGCACGTTGTGCGAGAAGTTGAAAAAGAACGAAAGCGGCGAGTAGGCATCCGGCGCCGGCTTGTAGCGCTGGAACGCCTCAACCAGCGGGTCGCGGTGGTGCAGGAAGAGAGCGCGGAACTCGCCTCGGTCGGCTTCGCTGCCCGACAACGACGAGGGCGGCTGCCCGACAAACGCGCGGGCGTCGGCCGACAACCCGTTCAGAATGGCCTCGACGCTGGGCGCCTTGTCCTCCGTGCCGGCGCCGGAGGCGTCGAGGCGCGCGTACTCCTGCATCGCCGTGAGCAGCGCGAAGCAGAGCCACGGATAATCGGCGACGTTGTCGTCGCGCATGACGACGGTGTCGCGCCCGTAGGTGGCCTCGAAACCGAACCGCAGGTGACTGCCGATGCTGACGGCATGCGCCTGCGCGATGCGCTCGCGGTGGGCGGCGTTCAGCGCGCGCACCTTGGCGAGCAGGGTCGTGTAGCCGCGCTCCACGATCTCGAAGTGCGAGGTCGCGATCAGGATCAGCGTTTCCGCGTCATCGACGAAGCGCTGGCCGCTGCCTTCCGGCCCTTGCAGCAACTGGAGGAGCCCGTTCAGCCGATCGAGGTTCACGTCGGCGTCGCCCTCGTCCCAGATCCGCAACGCCAGCAACGACAGGACGTGGACGAAGTAGTAATCGAGCAGGATCGCCAGTGCGGCCGGGTCGAGGGGTTCGGTGCCGCGGCGGGTGAGCACGTAGTCGAGGACGTCGATCGGGATGATGTCCTCGTTGACGTGGTCGGCCTTGCCGTCCCAGTCGTGCAGAGCGTGGAAGCCATCGTGGCGCGTCTGACGATCGTACTTGGCGACCGCCTCGGCCAGATCAATCTTCAGCCCGCCGGCCTTCCACGCGTGGGCGCGCATGCTGGCGCGCAGCCGTCGCAGCGCCTGGGTGAAGTCGATCGACACCGAAACGGCGGCGAGGATCTCGCGGCGGACGCCGGGCCCGAGCACCGATTCGAGCAGCGCGCACGCCCCGTCGAAAGAGACTGCGGGCATCCGGCCGTAGCTAGGCGGTGGCAGGCGCGGTGCAGAACTTCTCGAATGCCGCCGTGAGCTCGGACGCGATCGCGAGCGCGTCGCGGTTCTCGATCTGGCTGCGCTCGAGCATGTAGACGACCTGGCCGTCGCGCATCAGGGCGATCGACGGTGACGAGGGGCGATAGCCGGTGAAGTACTGCCGTGCGCGATCGGTCGCTTCGACGTCAGCGCCCGCGAACACCGTCGCGGACACGGCCGGCTTCACGGCGTTGCGCAGCGCCAGGGCGATCCCGGGGCGCGCCTTGCCAGCGGCGCAGCCGCATACCGAGTTGACGACGATCATGAGCGTGCCGGCGGTGCCGCTCACCGCGGCGTCGACGTCCGCCGGGGTGCGCAGCTCGCGGAAGCCGAGGTCGGTCAACTCCTGACGCATGGGCGCGACAAAGAACTCCGGATAGGGCATACCGCCATTGTATGTTGATACCGATACTGCTGGGCACCATGAGAGGAGCCCATATGGTCATGCGAATCATCCCGACCCTGCTGCTGCTCGCGCTTGCGGCCCCCGCCGCAGCGCAGAACGAGGCGGCGCTCAAGGCCTATTTCGAGGGCAAGCGGGTCGCCGTGCGCCTGGACATGCCCGGCGACTCGGACGGCGTCGACGTGCACGCCGATGCCAAGGTCGCGGTCGACTACGGGAAGTACAAGGACAAACTGAAGCGCTACGGCACCGCCATTCACGCCGGCGAGACCGCCGAGGTCACGCTTGTGAAGGTGAAAAAGGACCTGATCGAGTTTCAGCTCGGCGGCGGCGGCTTCGGCACCTTCGGCGACGACACCAGCACTTCAGTCAACATCCCGCTGGTCGAGAAGAGCGCGCGCGAGCGGGAGCTCGAGAAGCGCGTCAAAGAGGAGGACGACCGCGATCGGCGGCAGCAGCTCGCGCGTGAGCTCGACGAGCTGCGCGATCGCCGCGAGCGCGAGAACCGCCGGATCGCGGCCGAGCGCGATCGCCTCGAGGAACAGAAGCGCGAGCGCATCGCCGGGGAACGGCTGCGCGGCGGCTCGCGCTTCAATCTCAGGTACGAGGATCGGGTGCCGGCGGGGATGCGTCCCGAGGACGTGATGGCGGCCCTGGCCGAGTACGTCGACTTTGGCGGTCCGGCGGCGCGGCCGGGCCCGCCGCCGCCCCCACAGTCCGGCCAAGCAGGGGACGTCACCATGGTCAAGAAGGGGCTTTCGCGAGGCGAAACAGAGCGATTATTCGGGGCCCCGGCGAGCTCGTCCGAGCGCCGGGAAGGGGGTCTCGCGGTTACGACATTGGTCTTCAACGTCCGGGATCAGCGCATCAGCGCGGATTTCGTCGACGACGTGCTCATCCGTTACGCCATTATGTCTAGATAACTCCTGCTAATAGGCCCGGTTAGGGGTCAGGCGTATTTATTGCAAAAAGGTGGGTTTTGGTTCACTATCTGGGCAGATTGGTTGGTACCGGGGACGCGCGCAACGGGAGGCTTCATGAAACGCTTGTTGTCGATCACCGCATTGCTGGCAGTGGCGGCGCCAGGATTCGCGGCGGACGCACCCAAACAGGTGACGTTCTCGAAGGATGTCGCTCCGATTTTTCAGAAGAAGTGTCAGGAGTGCCATCAGCCGAATTCGATCGCGCCGATGTCGCTGATCACCTACCAAGAAGCGCGCCCCTGGGCGCGGTCGATCAAGGAGCGCGTCGCTACGCGCCAGATGCCGCCGTGGCACATCGATAAAACGGTCGGCGTCCAGCACTTCAAGAACGACATGTCGCTCAGCGACGAACAGGTGGACACCATCGTCCGCTGGGTTGACGCCGGGGCGCCGCAAGGCGATCCGAAGGACATGCCCACCCCGCCGCCGCTGGTCACCGATAACGGCTGGAAGGGGCAGCGCGACGGCTTCGGGCCGCCCGACCTGACCGTGAAGTCGTCGGAGTACACGATGCCCGCCGAGCACCAGGACGTTTGGTACCGCCCGCTGTCCGACATCCCGCTGACCGAGCCGCGCTGGGTGAAGATGGTCGAGATTCGCCCGACCAACCTGAAGTCGCGCAGGATCATCCACCACTCGATCGCCTACCTGGTGCTGAACAACGATCCCGACGCGGTCAACCAGGGCACCGCGAACGGCCCGGATCGTTTCGGCGGCGCCGACGACCTGGTGAACCGTCGGCCGCAGCTGATGGAGTGGGCGATCGGCAAGGGCTACGACCTGTTCCGTCCGGGCACCGGCAAGCTGCTCGTGCCGGGCGAGAAGATCTCGTGGGATCAGCATATTCACGCGGTCGGTGAAGAGATCACCGGCGGATCCGAAATCGGCATCTGGTTCTACAAGAAGGGCGAGGAGCCGAAGAAGCGCAGCTACCTGATCGGCTTCACCGGCATCGACCGCACCAAGATGCTCGACATCCCGCCGAACTCGATGGCGATGACCGAGGGCTTCACGGTCCTGAAGGAGAACACGCTGATCGAGAACTTCCAGCCGCACTTCCACCTGCGCGGCAAAGCGATGCAGGTTGAGGCGATTCTGCCGGACGGCGCCAAGCAGGTGATCAGCTACGTCGGCAATTTCAACT
>DATASG010000180.1:0-5497 GCA_036269295.1 Vicinamibacterales bacterium
TGCTAAAGCAGGTGGAACCGCTGTACTAACCGCGCTTCAGGCTTCCTCGTTGCAGAGGCATGCACACCACGCGGGGTCGCGACTCACTTGGGTAAACATTGGCTCAACGAGCCATCCGCCATCACGAGCAACGCAGGGCCCCAGATTCTGCACCGATCCTATCGACAAAGGCCCCGGGGTTCAAGGTTCAACGTTCAGGGTTCGTTCTGGCTTCCGGGCAGAACCCGCTACGAGATGAGAACCCTGTCGACGAGACGTTCCAGCTCGCCGGCGCGCTCGGCCAGCTCGCCGTTGCCGAGCCGCGTGCCATCCTTGCAGCGGAACAACTCGTCGGCGACGTTGAGCGCCGTCAGCACCGCCAGCCGCAGCGAGTCGCCGGTGGGCGTCGTGTCGGCGGCGGCCCGCATCTTCTCATCGACGTAGATCGCGAGCCGCGCCACGTAGTCCCGGTCCAGATGGCTCCGGATCGGGTAGCGCTGCCCGTAGATCTCGACCGAGATGACCGCATCGTCCGCCATGGATGGCTCAGAGGCTCAGGGCCTCGAGCTGCTCGAGCATGTCGGTGACCCGGGTCCGGATGACGTCGCGTTCCTCCTTCAGCGTCGAGAGCTCGGAGACCATGCCTTCGCTCGAGGCCAGGCGCCCGCGCAGCCCTTCCATTTCGTGCAGCAGCCGCTGGTTCTCTTCCGCGGCGCGAGCCGACTCCAGCTTCAGGCGCTCGACCAGACTGACGAGAAGCTTCACCTTCTCCTCCAGCCGATCGATCGGTTCGAGATCAACGCTGCGGGTCGCTGTCTTGGCCATCGCTCATCCTCGTATGGGCTATCTCTGCACGGCGGCGTGCTCGCGCGTGAGCGCCGCCAGAATGGATTCGACGCTCTGCTGCACCTCGGCGTCGGTTAACGTGCGTGCCGCGGCCTGAAACGTCAGCCGGACCGAGAGGCTCACGGCGCCGGACGGTATACCGGCGCCCTGATACCGATCGAAGAAGCTCAACGCCGCGAGCGGTGCCGGCAGGTCGCGGCCGGCCGACAGAATGGTGTCACGAATGATTTCCGCAGGCAAGGAATCCGCGACGACGATCGAGAGGTCGCGCACGACGAAGGGGTACCGCGGCAGCGGGCGTGCGGCGTCGCCCACCGTGACCCGCGCCCGCTGCAGCAGATCGAGATCCAGCTCGGCGACCAGCACGCGATCCTGACGCGGCAAACCTCGGGCGTCGGCGAGCGCCGGCAGCAGCTGGCCCGCGACGCCGACCCGCGCACCGCGCTCGGGGCCGCCGGCCACCTGGATCGAGGCCGTCTGCCCGGCGACCAGGAACGGTTCGCGGATCGCCTCGAAGCGGACGCCGACGCCGAGCGCGTCCGCCACGTGTTCGGCGGCGCCTTTGACGTCGAAGAAGTCGGCTTCACGACCGCCGCCCGACCAGTGCTCGGCGGCGGCGGCGCCGGTCCATGCGATCGCGACCGCCCGCGTTTCGCCTGAGGCCGTGAAGCGCGTCCCGATCTCGAAGAGTTGCACGTCCAGGCGGCCGTGACGCCGGTTGTGCGCGACCGCGTCGACCAGCCCCGGCAACAGCGACGGCCTGAGCGTGTCGAACTTGGCGGACAGCGGGTTGGCGATGGTGACACGACCGGATGAAGCCGCGGAGACCGGTTCCATCCGGAAGGTGTCGACGGTCTTCGCCTCGATGAAGCCGAACGTCACCGCCTCGGAAAAACCGGCGGCGGTCAGCACGCGGCGGACGAGCTGGTCGCGCGGGATGCGAGGGTCTGGCGGCGGAGAGGGCCGCGTCACGGCCGGGAACGTGGCCTCGAACCGATCGAAGCCGTAGTGCCGTCCGACTTCCTCGATCAGGTCCACTTCCCTCAACAGGTCGACGCGGAACGTGGGCACGACGACATCCCAGCCGTCGCTCGCAGCCGTCACCGAGAGCCCGAGCCCCCGCAGGATCCGCTCGACGTCGCTGCCAGGCACCGGGATCCCCAGGAGCAGCCTGATCCGCTCGCCGCGCAGATGCAATTGCAGCCTCTCCTCTCGCGGCGACGGGTAGCAGTCGACGATCGAGCCGGCCGGCTGGCCGGCGCCGAGTTGCTGCATCAGCGCGATCGCCCGCCTGATGGCGATCGCTTGTCCGCCGACGTCGGCGCCGCGCTCGAAGCGCGACGAAGCTTCCGTCTTGAGCCCGAGCCGCTTGCTCGTGCGCCGCACCGATGCCGCCTTGAAGTACGCGCTCTCGAACACCGCCGTGGTCGTCGTCGCCGTCACCTCAGAGGCCGCGCCTCCCATCACCCCGCCGACGGCCTGCGGGCGATCCCGGTCGGCGATGACGAGCATATCGGGCTCGAGCTTTCGCTCCACCCCGTCGAGCGTGGTGATCGATTCGCCCGGCCTGGCGCGGCGCGCGTGCAGCTCGGCGCCGGCCAGGCGCGCCAGGTCGAACGCGTGCATCGGCTGCCCGAGCTCCAGGTTCACATAGTTGGTGATATCGACGATCGAGCTGATGGGACGGACGCCCGCGGCCGTCAGGCGCGCGGCCATCCACGCCGGCGAAGGGAAGACGCGCACCTCTGCGACCGCCGCCGCGTAGCGCGGGCACAGCTCCTGGTCGTCGATGGACACGGTCACGCGATCCGACCCCGCTGTGGCCAGTTCCGCGAGCCGGACTTTGGCCTGCGGGCTGGCGCTCGGCAACGCAATCGGCAGGTCGTAGGCCGTCGCCACTTCACGAGCCAGGCCGATGACGCTGAGCGCATCGGGCCGGTTCGCGGTGACCTCGAAGTCGATCACCGCGTCGCCGCCGTCGAGCGCCTCGATCGACGCGACCTCGAAGCCGCGCAGCGCCAGCGTCCGCGCGACCTCCTCGGCTGACGCCTGCACGTCGACGAACTCGCGGAGCCAGGAGACAACTAGACGCATATCGTGCGTTTCGTGCTCATCAGTACGGAAACTGTTCCAGGAACCGCAGATCGTTTTCGTAAAAGAGCCGGATGTCTTCCACCTGATAGCGGAGAATCGCGACTCGCTCGATGCCCATGCCCCACGCAAAACCGGTGTATCTCTCCGGGTCGTAACCTACCGCTTCGAACACCGCCGGGTGCACCATGCCGCAGCCGAGGATTTCGATCCAGCCGCTCTTCTTGCACATCGAGCAGCCGGCGCCGTCGCAGGCCCAACAGCTGATGTCCACTTCGGCGCTCGGCTCGGTGTATGGGAAGAAGCTCGGGCGGAACCGCAGCCGTGACGTTCCGCCGAACATGTCGCGCGCGAAGGCCAGCAGCGTCCCTTTGAGGTCAGACAACGAGATCCCCTCGCCGACCACCAGCCCTTCCATCTGCGAGAACATCGGCGTGTGCGTCAAGTCGAGGTCGTCGCGGCGGTAGACGCGTCCGGGCACGACGATCCGGATCGGCGGCTGATGCGCCTGCAGGTAACGAATCTGCATCGAGGAGGTGTGCGTGCGCAGCATCGTGCGGACGAGCGACGCCGGGTCGCCCGCAACCGGCGGCATCGCCTTCGCGAGATACAGGGTGTCCTGCATGTCGCGCGCAGGGTGCTCCGCCGGCATGTTCAGCGCGTCGAAGCAGTGCCACTCGTCCTCGACCTCAGGTCCTTCGACGATCGCGAACCCCATCCGGGTGAAGATCTCTTCCATCCGCTGGCGGACGACGGTGAGGGGATGACGATGGCCAAGGCGCGGCGTCCGCCCGGGTAACGTCACGTCGACGGCGCCCGCCGGCGCCGCGTTCTGCACCGCCTCCTCGTAGGTCTTCCACCGCGCCTCGACCGCAACCTTGAGCGCGTTCGCGCACTGGCCGATGTTCTTCTTCTGATCGGGAGGGGCGCCGCCGACCAGCTGCATCCACGACGACACGATGCTGTTCTTGCGGCCGAGATACCGGTCGCGCAGCGACTTGGCGTCGAGGACGGACGCCGCCGCCGCGAGCTCGCGCTCGAACGCTGCGACGTGCGTCTCGACGGCTTCCGGGCTTGGTGGGAGGTCGGACATGGCTCGGGGCTGGAGGCTGGAGGCTGGGGTCTAGTTTGGGGCTACCCAGCCCCCAGCTCCCAGCCTCCAGCCCCCGTTGTTAAGCGCGAGCCGCAGCTCTGGCGTTGGCCGCTTTCGACGCCACGGCCTTCTCGGCGTTCTTGACCGACTTCACCGCGATCTTCGCCGCCGCCTTGGCCTGCTTCGCCAGCGTCGCAAACGCCGCCGGGCTGGAGATCGCAAGCTCGGACAGGCTCTTGCGGTCGAGCGTAATCCCGGCGTTCTTCAGGCCGTTGATCATCTGCCCGTAGGTGAGCCCGTGCTCCCGCGCGGCCGCGTTGATGCGGACCACCCACAGGCGGCGGAAATCGCGCTTCTTGCGGCGGCGGCCGACGAAGGCGTACTTGAGCGCGGTGTCGACCGACTCTTTCGCGGCCCGATACAGCTTGCTCTTGTTGGCGTAGTAGCCCTTCGCGAGCTTCAGCAGCTTCTTGCGCTTGGCCCGGCGGACTGTTCCTCGTTTTACACGCGGCATCTTCGCACTCCAGAGATTTCAGATGAACTCGCTCACTTATATGGCAGCATCCGCGCGATCTTCGGCACGTCAACCGCCGCCACCGTGGTCGTTCCCTTGAGGCCGCGCTTGCGCTTCCTGGTCTTGCTGGTCAGGATGTGCTGGCTGAACGCGCTCCCCCGGAGGAACTTGCCGTTCTTGGTCCGCTTGAAGCGCTTGGCGGCGCCGCGGTGGGTCTTCAGCTTGATTTTCTTCGCTTTTTTCGCCATGTCTCTCTCTCACGTTAAACGCAGAACCCCGCTGAACCCGCTGAGCCAACCGCTCTCTGTTCTGCGCGTTCCGCGATCTCTGCGTTGCGGCGTCTTACGCTGTTGTTGATCGCCGTCTTACTTCGTTGCCGCCGCCGCGACGGCCGCCTTCGCTTTGCCGCCGCCGCTCTGCGGACGCCGCGTCAGGATGGTGTGCATCTGATTGCCTTCCATCCGCGGCATCGTCTCCGCGAGCGCCACGTCCGACAGCTCCCCAATCAACCGCTCGAGAATCCGCCGCCCGATCTCCGGGTGCGCCATCTCGCGTCCTCGGAAGAAGATCGTGGCCTTCACCTTGTCCCCGTCTTCGAGGAAGCGCTCGATGTGCTTCTTCTTGAACTGGTAGTCGTGCTCGTCGACCTTCGGGCGGAACTTGATCTCCTTGACCTCGATCACCTTCTGGTGCTTCCGGGCCTCGCGCGCGCGTTTCTGCTCCTGGTACTGGTATTTCCCGAAATCCATGATGCGGCAGACCGGCGGCACCGCCGTCGGCGAGATCTCGACCAGGTCGAGGCCTTTCTGCTTGGCGATCGTCAGGGCCTGCATCGGCGGCATGATGCCGAGCTGGGCGCCGGTGTCGTCGATCACCCGGATTTCGCGGACCCGGATGCGTTCGTTGACCCGCGTGCGGTCATCTCTGCGGGGACTTCTGTCGAAAGCGATATGAGCCTCCTTACCTTTCTAGCT
>DATASG010000181.1:0-7280 GCA_036269295.1 Vicinamibacterales bacterium
GGGAGCTGTCGCTGAGCGGTAGCGAGCCACCGAGATCGAACCACTCGATCACCGTGCGCGTATCGACGCCGTCGAACATCCCGGTGAAGACCGAGCCGACGGCGGAGCGGATCAGATCGCGGGCGATCTGTTCGGCGCCGCGCAGCTCGCCTTCGTACTCGAGCTAGAACTTGCCGGTGATGGACGGCAGCGCCGCGTAGAGATCCGTCACGCGCGGCACGACGAGGTTCTCGCCGCTCGCGAGGGCGCGCCGCTCGGCGTTCGAGACGACGAGCTCGAGTGTGCTGATCGGCAGCCGCTGACTCACGCCCGAGCGCTTGTCGATCTTGCGGTCGAGGCGCGCCTGAAACGCGATCTCCTCGACCACCTCCCGCACGTAGGCGGGGATCTCGGTCCTGAGGCCGCCGGCGCGGTCGGTCCACGCTTCCTGCCTCGTGATCGCCATCGCGTTGCCGCGGGTGACGGGGTAGTGGGTGCGGATCTCGGAGCCGATGCGATCCTTCAGCGGGGTGATGATCTTGCCGCGCGCGGTGTAATCCTCGGGGTTCGCGGTGAAGACCAGCATGACGTCGAGCTTCAGGCGGATCGGGTAGCCCTTAATCTGGACGTCGCCTTCCTGCAGGATGTTGAACAGGCCGACCTGAATCTTGCCGGCCAGATCGGGCAGCTCATTGATGGCGAAGATGCCCCGGTTCGCCCGCGGCAGCAGCCCGTAGTGCATCGTCAGCTCGTCGGACAGGTTGAGCCCCGCCGCCGCGGCCTTGATCGGATCGATATCGCCGACCATGTCGGCGATGGTGACGTCGGGCGTGGCGAGCTTCTCGACATAGCGCTGGTCGCGATGGAGCCAGCCGACTGGCAGCGAATCGCCCTCCCTGCTGATGCGGCCGCGGCACGACGCGCACAGCGGGGCCAGCGGGTCGTCGTGGATCTCGCAGCCCGGCACGACCTGGATCCGCTCGTCGAGCAGGCCCGCGAGCCCGCGCAGGATCCGGCTCTTGGCTTGACCGCGCAGGCCGAGCAGGATGAAGTTGTGGCGCGACAGCACCGCATTCACGAGCTGCGGCACGACGGTTTCGTCGTAGCCGATAATTCCCGGGAACAGCGCCTCGCCGGCCTGCAGCTTGCGGACGAGGTTGTCGCGGATTTCCTGCTTCACCGGCCGCGAGCGATGGCCCGACTGCCGCAAATCTCCAAGGGTCTCAATAGCCGCCATGAATCGATTCTATAGCAGTGTGGTGACAAGCGGCGTCCGGGCGTGAAGGTGTCGGCCGGTCTTGAGGGCATTGGCATTATAGACTCGCCCTCGTGCGCCATCCTTTCTTCGTGTCGCCACGTCCGCTGGTATTCGCACACCGCGGTGGCGCGGCGCTCGCGCCGGAGAACACCATCGCCGCCTTCGACCACGGCCTGGCGCTCGGGGCCGACGGCCTCGAGCTCGACGTTCACCTTTCGCGGGACGGAGTGGTGGTCGTGCACCACGATCGGTTGCTCGATCGCACCACGTCACTCGGTGGTCCGATTTCGGCGCAGACGGCGGACGATCTGCGCCGTGCGCAGGTGCCGACACTCGCCGAGGTATTGTCGCGCTATCGCGATCCTCGGATTATCGTCGAGCTGAAGGTCAATACGGCGCAGCTGGCGGCGGCCACCATCGACGTCATCCGCCGGGCCGATGCGATCGATCGCGTCTGCCTCGGATCGTTCGGGCTGCGGGTGCTGCGCGCGGCAAGGGCGCTCGAGCCGGCGCTGGCGACGAGCGGCGCCCGCGAGGAGGTGCGCTGGGCGCTGTATCGCTCGTGGTGCCGCTGGCCGGTGACGCGTGTCGGCTACAGCGGCTACCAGATCCCGGAGCGTGCAGGCCGCACCCGGGTGGTGTCACCGCGCTTCGTCGAGTACGCGCACGACGCCGGCCTGGGTGTGCAGGTATGGACCGTCGATACGCTGGAGGCGGCGCGGCGTCTGCTGGCGTGGGGCGTCGACGCGCTGATCACCGATCGGCCCGACGTGATCGTGCCGCTGGTGGCCGCGCGGTAGGGCAGGAGGGCAGGATGAGCATGAGGGGCGGGACGGGCAGGAAAGGTGGGACGGGCAGGAAGGACGCGATGGGCGGGTCGGGGGTTCCGACTCTGGCCGACGTCTACGCGGCGCGACCGCGCGTGTCGCGAGTGGTACGTCCGACGCCGTTGCTGCGGCATCCGCTGCTCAACGCCGAAAGCGGCCTGGACATCCTGGTCAAGCACGAGAATCACAACCCGACGGGCGCCTTCAAAGTGCGCGGCGGCGTGAATCTCGTTGCCAGCCTGTCTCGTGACGAACGCCGCGGCGTGGTTACGGCGACGACCGGCAATCACGGGCAGTCAATCGCGTTGGCGTGCCAGCGTGAAGGCGTGCCGTGCACGATTGTCACGCCGATTGGCAACAACCCCGAGAAGAACGCGGCGATGCGGGCCTACGGCGCCGAGTTGATCGAGTTCGGCCGCGACTTCGACGAAGCGCGGGAGCGGGTCGAGCAGCTGCAGCACGATCGCGGGCTGCGCTACATCCACTCCGCCAACGAGCCGGCGCTGGTCGCCGGCGTCGGCACCTACGCGCTGGAAATCTTCGAAGAACAGCCGGAGACCGACGTCATCCTGGTGCCGATCGGCGGCGGCAGCGGCGCGTGCGGCTGCGCGATTGTCCGCACCGGTCTCGGCAGCCGCGCGAAGGTGATCGGCGTGCAGGCGGAGCGGGCCGATGCGTTCGCGCGCTCATGGAAAGGGCCGGCGCGCGTCGTCGGCGAGAGCGCCGACACGTTCGCCGAGGGCATGGCGACCCGTGTGACCTTCGACCTGACGTTCGGCATCCTGAAGCGGCAACTCGACGATATCGTCTCGCTGAGCGAAGACGAGCTCGCCGACGGGGTTCGTCTGGCGCTTCGGGCCACGCACAACCTGGCGGAAGGCGCCGGCGCGGCGTCGCTGGTCGCGGCGGTCAAGCTCCGCGATCAGCTGGCCGGCAAGAAGGTCGTGTGCGTCATGAGCGGCGGCAACATCGACCGCGCGACGCTGACGCGGATCCTTACTGCAGCGTGAAGTTCACCGTCACCGTCATCACCACCGGGACCGCCTGACCGTTCAGCAGCGCCGGCGTGAAATGCCATTGCTGCACCGCGTCGACCGCGGCTCGATCGAGCTGCGGAATCGATCGCAGGACCCGGACCGATTCCACCCGTCCCTGAGCGTCGAGCACGGCCTCGAGAATCACCACACCCTGGATGTGTGCCTGCCTGGCAATGAGAGGGTACACCGGCGCAACGTCGGCGGTCTTCACTGGAGCCTTCATGCCTGAATGGAGGCGTATCGGCGCCGCCGGTTCCGGTGGCGGCGGTGGCGCCGCGGCCGGGATGCCGACGCCAGTGATGTCCGGCGGCGGACCGCTTTCGATGCCAATCACGGAGCCAGCCGGCGGTGATGACACTTCGTCTTCACGTCCCGTCTCTTGCGTGACACCGGTCGGAGAAACCAGCGGCGCGGCGTTCTCAGAGACGGTGTCGCTGGTTCGCGCCGGCGCGGCGACGCGTGGCTTCGGCATCAGGATGTCGACGGGCATGAACTGGGAGGTGTCGAAGATGGTCGGCCGGTGAGGACTGGGCAGGGCGCCGTCGGCAACGACCTGCGCGATCAGTGCAGCGGTGATGACGGCCGCATGGACGACGATCGAACAGAGCGTAAAGGAACGCCGCATGGCTCCTCCTGTTATGAGCTCATGGACTCACGACAGGTTGGACACCACGCGGCAGCGAAGGTTCCGAGTCGCGCTTTGCGCGACAGCATTGTGAAAACGCAGGAAGGTCAACGTCGCGCGAGAACCTGAGACACGCGCACGAACACGTCATCCATCATCCGCGACGTCAGCTTGCCGGTATTGGTGTTCTGCCGGCTCGGGTGATAGCAGCCGATCAGCGTCTGCCCGTTGGGAAGGCGATGCACGACGCCGTGACCGAACGCCGGGCGCGGCCGCATCACGACGCCGCGGTGCTTCAAGAGCTGCAGGTAGGCATCGAAGGCGATCTTTCCCAGGCCAAGCACGACCCGGACGCGGGGCAGGGCGGCGATCTCAGCCTCGAGATGCGGACGGCAGTTGGCGATTTCTTCGGGCGTCGGCTTGTTGTCCGGCGGTGCGCACCGCGCCGCGGCGGCGATGAAGGCGCCGGTCAGCACGAGCCCGTCACCGGGATGGCGTGAGGTCGGAATGTTGGCGAAGCCGGCGCGATGCAGCGCCGACATCAGGAAATCGCCGGAGCCGCCGGCACCGTCACCGGTGAAGACGCGCCCGGTGCGGTTGGCGCCGTGCGCGGCCGGCGCGAGCGCGATCAGCAGCACCTGCGCGCGCGGGTCGCCGAACCCCGGCACCGGCTTGCCCCAGTAGATCTCGTCGCGGAACGCCTTCCGCCTGGTGCGGGCGATCTCGGCGCAGTATGTTCGCAGCCGAGGGCAGCGCTCGCAAGCGATGATCTGCTGGTGAACAGCCCGCAGCGCGATCGGCGAACGGCGAACCACCACGGGCGAACGACGAGCCGCTCTCACCACACCCGGCACTGGTTCTTGCGGACCATCGGCGCGTCGGCCTTGCACGCGAACGCCTTCTGAAACTCCGGCATGTTCGAGACGACGCCGTTGACGCGATCGTGGCCGGGCGAGTGCGGGTTGATCTGCGCCAGCATGCGGGCGCGCTCGGGACGGACGTTTTCGCACCACACCTGGCCCCAGCCGAGGAACACCCGCTGTTCCGGGGTGAAGCCGTCGAGCACGGCCACCGGCTGGCCCGCCGTCCGCGTGAGGTAGGCCATCAGCGCGAGGCGCAGGCCACCGTTGTCGGCGGTGTTCTCGCCCAGCGTCAGCTTGCCGTTCACCTTCACCTCGTCTATCGCGGTGAAGCCGGCGTACTCGTCGACGATGCACTGGGCGCGATCGGCGAACGACCTGGCGTCGGCCGGCGTCCACCAGTCCTTGAGGTTGCCGCGGGCGTCGAACTGGCGTCCCTGATCGTCGAAGCCGTGGGTAAGCTCGTGACCGATCACGGCTCCCGAGCCGCCGAAGTTCACCGCCGCGTCGGCCTTGGCGCTGTAGAACGGCGGCTGCAGGATGCCGGCGGGGAAGTTGATGTTGTTCTCGAGCGGGTTGTAGTACGCGTTCACGGTGGGCGGCGTCATCGCCCACTCATCCTTGTTCACCGGCTTGCCGATCTTGTTCATCTGGCGGTGAAACTCGAACGCGTTGGCGCGCTGGGAGTTGCCGAGCGCATCGCCGCGGACCACGTTCAGGGCGCTGTAGTCGCGCCAGTGGTCGGGATAGCCGATCTTATCGGCGACCGCGTGCAGCTTGATCAGCGCCTCCTTCTTGGTTGCCGATGTCATCCAGGCGAGACCGTCGATATCGGTTTGCAGCGCCGCTTCGACCTCGTGCACCATCTTCAGGGTGTCGGCCTTGGCCTGCGGCCCGAACGCCTCCTTGATGAAGGCCTGTCCGAGCGCCTCGCCAAGATCGGTGTCGGTGTACTGCACGCAGCGCTTCCACCGGGGGCGCAGCTCCGTTGCGCCGGTCAGCGCGGTGCCGAAGAAGCGGAAGTTCTCGTCGACGAACGGCCTGGCGAGCACTGGCGCCGAGGCGTTGACGAGCTGCCACCGCAGGTAGGCTTTGATCGCGTCAAGCGGCGTCCGCGCGACGATGCCGGCGAAGGCCTTGAAGAAGTCGGGCTCGGCGACGTTGAGCGCGTACACCGGCGGCGATCCGATACCGCTGAAATAGCGCGACCAGATGAACTGGGGCGTGAGCGCCTGCAGCTCGGCGCTCGACATCTTGTGGTAGACCGCGTTCGGATCCCGGCGCGAGACGGCGTCGAGCGCGCCCTTCGCCAGCGCGGTCTCGATCGCCATCGCCTGCCCGGCTGCGACACCAGCCTGATCGGCTCCAGCGCCAAGGAGCGCCGACATCCGGCCGATGTGATCGAGATACTTGGCCCGCAGCTCGACCGACTTCGGATCGTCCTTGAAGTAGTAGTCGCGGTCTGGCAGGCCGAGGCCGCCCTGATCGGCAATCGCCATCTCTACCGAGGCATCCTTGAAGTCGGCCTGCGAGCCGAACTGGAAGAACACGTTGACGCCGATGGTGTGCAGCTCGGCAACCAGCGGCGCGAGATCGGCCACAGTCGACAACGCGGCGATCTTCCGCAGCAGCGGATCCAGCGGCGCCGCGCCCTTGGCGTCGATCGCCGGCTCGTCGAGGCACGAGGCGTAGTAGTCACCGATTTTCCTCGACTCGGGCTCGCGTCCCGCCGCCGCGGCTTCGAGGATCCGGTGCAAGGTCTCGTTGTTCCGCTCCCGCAGCTCGTCGAACCGGCCAAAGCTGGCGCGGTCCGCCGGCACCGGGTTCCTGGCGATCCAGCCGCCGCAGGCCAACTGGTAGAAGTCGGTGCAGGCGTCGGCCGTCTTGTCCATGGCGTCCAGCTGCAGACCGGAGGCTGAAGGGGAAGGGGCAGGAGAGGCGGAAGGGGCAGGAGGGGCGGGAAGGGCAGGACCGGCAGGACGGGACGGAGTGGCAGGAGCTTGCTGCGCGGTCATCTGTGTCTGCGAGATCGAGATCATCGCGGCCAGCGGGAGCGCAACAAATCCGACAGCTGAAACCAAACGCTTGGTCATACAATCCTCCCTGACGGGACCCACCCGACCTCCTGACCCCCCTCGCCCCGGCTGGCCGGTGCTCACCAGACGCGGCAGGCGCTCGTCCGGACCATCGGCGCGTTGGCCTTGCAGGCGAACGCCCTCTGAAACTCCGGCATGTTCGACATCGGCCCGTTGACGCGGTACTTGTTCGACGAGTGAGGGTTGGTCGCAGCTTTGAGCCGCTCCGCTTCCGGCCGCGCGTTCTCGCACCAGACCTGCGCCCAGCCGAGGAACACACGCTGTTCGGGCGTGAAGCCGTCGACCTTGTTCTGGTTCCTGGCGCCGGGGCCGGCGAGATAGGCCATCAGCGCCAGGCGCAGACCGCCGTTGTCGGCGGTGTTCTCGCCGAGCGTCAGCCGCCCGTTGACGTGGGTGTCGCCGTCGACCGAGTAGCCTGAGTACTGGTCGGCGACGCAGGTGGCGCGCTCTTCGTAGGCCCTGGCGTCGGCGGACATCCACCAGTCGCGCAGGTTGCCCTGGCCGTCGAACTTGCGACCCTGGTCGTCGAAGCCGTGGGTGAGCTCGTGGCCGATGACGCCACCGGCGGCGCCGTAGTTGACCGCGGCGTCGCGGCCCG
>DATASG010000182.1:0-8008 GCA_036269295.1 Vicinamibacterales bacterium
GATGTCGACGCGCTCGCGCGCGGCGATTTCCTCGGCGTTGCGATCCGGCCGGACGTTGAAGGCGATGACGATCGCCTTCGACGCCGAGGCCAGCAGCACGTCGGACTCGGTGACCGCGCCGACGCCGGCGTGGATGATCCGGATCTTGACCTTCTCGTCGGTCAGCTTGGTCAGCGTGTCGGCGAGCACTTCCGCCGAGCCCTGCACGTCGGTCTTGACGATGAGCGGCAGCTCCTTCATGCCGCCTTCGGCGATCTGCGCCTGCAGCGACTCGAGCGTGAGCCGCGAGCCCTTGGCGCCGAGCGCCTTGGACTTCGACTGCTCTTCTCGAAACGTGGCAATGTGCCGCGCCTTGGCCGCGTCGGCCACCTGGAAGACGTCGCCCGGCTGCGGCAGCCCCGAGAGGCCGAGCACTTCCACCGGCGTCGACGGCGCCGCGGTCTTGGTCGGCTTGCCGCGGTCGTCAATCAGCGCGCGCACGCGGCCGACGATCGGGCCGGCAATGAACGTGTCGCCGACGTGCAGGGTGCCGTCCTGCACCAGCACCGTCGCGACCGGGCCGCGTCCCTTGTCCAGCTTCGCTTCGAGCACGGTGCCCGACGCGGTGCGCTTGGGATTGGCCTTGAGCTCGAGGATGTCGCTCGACAACAGGATCATTTCCAGCAACATGTCGATGCCGGTTTTCTGACGCGCCGACACTTCGACGGTGACGGTCTGGCCGCCCCACTCTTCCGGCATCAGGTCCAGCTCGGTCAGCTCGCGCTTGACCCGTTCGGGCTGCGCGTTCGGCTTGTCGATCTTGTTGATCGCCACGACGATCGGCACGTTCGCTGCCTTGGCGTGATCGATCGCCTCCCTGGTCTGCGGCATCACGCCGTCGTCGGCGGCCACGACCAGAACCACGATGTCGGTGACCTTGGCGCCGCGGGCGCGCATCAGCGTGAACGCCGCATGGCCGGGCGTATCGAGGAAGACGATGTCCCTCTTGTTGATGGTGACGTGGTAGGCGCCGATGTGCTGCGTGATCCCGCCCGCCTCGCGCTCCGCGACGCGCGTGGTGCGGATGGCGTCGAGCAGGCTGGTCTTGCCGTGGTCCACGTGGCCCATGACGGTGACGACCGGCGCGCGCGTGACCACGTCCTCGACGCGCGACTCGCCCTCGTCGGCCTGCAGCAGCTCCTCCTCGAAGCTCTGCATCTGGACGTCGGCGCCGAACTCGCGCGCGATCATGGTGGCGGTCTCGGTGTCGAGCGCCGAGTTGATCGTCAGCATCAGCCGCTTCATCAGCAGCTTGGCGAGGACGTCCTTGACGCGCAGGTCGAGCTTGTCCGCCAGATCCTTCACCGTCATGCCCTCGGCGAGGGTGATGGTCTTGGTGACCGGCGGGGGAGCCGACGCCATCGGCGGCGGCGCGGGGCGGGCGTGCTCGCGGCGCTGCGCGGCGGCCGGACGTCCGGCGCCGCCCGGGCGCTGCTGATAGGACGGCCGCGACGGCATGCCGGGACGCTGAGGATACGGCTGCCCGGGCCGCGGCGGCAGGCCTGGCTGCTGCGGCCGGATCGGCTGCGATGGGAGCGGGCGCGGTCCGCCCATCGGCGGACGCGAGCTCGGATACTGCGGGCGCGGCTGGCCGGGAATGCCGGGACGTGGCGGCCCGCCCGGACGTGCGGCGGGCGCCGGGGCGCCTGGCGTTCCAGCCGGCCGAGCGGCCACCGGCGCGGCCGGCTTCGGCGGCGCGATCGGACGTTGCACCGCGCGCGGCGGCGTCGTCGTCGGCAGCGGCTGCGTCGGTGTGGTCGGACGATCCGTTTCGATGCGAAGCCGCAGCGTCGGGGGCACGATGCGCCCTGGGGCCGGCTTGGGCGGCACGGGCGGCGCGGGCGCCGCCGCCGGCGCCACTTCCGGCTCCGGCTCCGGGGCCCGTGGCGGCTCCAGGACCGGCGCCGAGCGTTCGATGTGCGCGTTGGGTGCCGGCGGCGGCGTCGTCTCGGTTTTCAGTCCGCGCGTCGCGATGTGCTGCGGCGGCCGCTCGGTGACGACCGGTTCTCGGACCGGTGCTGGCGGCGCCTCCTCGATTGCCTCTTCGATCGGCTCGGGCTCGTCGGCAACCGGCTCCGGCTCCACGACAGGTGCGGCCACCCTTGCAGCCTTCACGAGACGCGGCGGTGGCAGCATGGGCGCCGCGGGTTTGACCGGCTCGGCCGCCTTCTTCGCAGGGGTGCTGCTCTTCTTACCCTTGGCCACCGGCGTCTCGGCGAACATGTGCGCCGTGGGCAGCGTGATGTTGCGCTGCTTCGCCAGGCGCTCCGTGAACTGGCGCGCCACGACTTCCTCGATCGTGCTCGAGGCGCTCTTGACCTCGATGCCGTGATCGCGCTTGAGCAGCGCGGACACTTCCTGGCTCGTGGTTCCCAGGAGCTCAGCGATCTTGAAGATCCGAACAGTTGCCAACAGTTACCTCTATCTTATGTCGTGCAAGCCGTCAGGCCTGCTTCACGCGGACCTAAACGTCCGCACTACCGTCGCCGGCTGCGGGCGCGTCACCGCGCACCGCGGCCAGAATTTTTTCCGCGGTCCTGCCGCCGATGCCGGGAATCTCCGACAGCTGCCCGGCGGTCGCGGCGGCAAGCGCCTCAAGCGTCGCGAAGCCGCTGTCGACCAGCTTGCGGACCGTCTTCTCGCCGATGCCGTCGAGCGCGTAGGGCAGCGGCGCATCGGACGGGCCCGCGGTCTCGCCTTCGTCGCCCGGCGCCTCCAGCGCCGTGGCGTCGCCGCCATCGGGTGGTTGGTCTGCCGGTAGCTCGGCAGGAGCGGCGCCGGCGGATTCGTCCAGCGGGCCGGCGAGCTCGCCGAACTGGGCTTCGACCTCGCGCCGCTTCTCCTCCTCGCTCTTGATGTCGATGCGCCAGCCGGTCAGCTTCGCTGCCAGGCGGACGTTCTGCCCCTTCTTGCCGATCGCGAGCGACAGCTGCTTGTCCTCGACGACGACTTCCATCACGCGCTCGCCGTCATCGACGATCGAGACCCGCTGTACCTTCGCCGGGCTGAGCGCGTTGGTCACGAACGCAATCGGGTCGTCCGAGTACTCGACGATGTCGATCTTCTCGCCGCGCAGCTCGCGGATGATCGACTGGACGCGGGTGCCCTTCATGCCGACGCAGGCGCCGACCGGGTCGACGTCGCGCTCGCGCGAGAACACCGCGACCTTGGCGCGGTCTCCGGCCTCGCGGACCGCGCCGCGGATCATCACCGTGCCGTCGTAAATCTCGGGCACCTCCTGCTCGAACAACTTGATCAGCAGCGCCGGGTCGGTGCGCGAAGGACGATCTGCGGTCCCTTGGCGCTGCGGTTGACGCCCTTGATCACCGTGCGCACCCGGTCCGCCGGGGTGTAGCTCTCGGCGCGCGACTGCTCCTTGCGCGGCAGCACCGCCTCGATGCGGCCGATCTCGAGGATGATGTCGCCGTTCTCGAACCGCTTCACGGTGCCGTTGACGACCTCGCCGATGCGCTCGTTGTACTCGGCGAACACATGCTCGCGCTCAGCCTCACGCACCTTCTGAAAAATCACCTGCTTGGCGGTCTGCGCGGCGATGCGCCCCAGCACCTCGGTCGGCTTGGGGAACTCCATCTCGTCGCCCAGCTCGATGCTGTTGGCGACGTCGTCACCGTAGAGCGGGCGGTACATCTCGCGCGCCTCGGTGATGGCGATTTCGGTCGCCGGCGTGACCACTTCCTCCACGACCGTTTTGAGCGCGAACAGGTCCACCTGACCGGTCTCGGTGTTGAACCGGGTCTTCAGGTTCTCGCCGGTCTTGTAGTACTTGCGCGAGGCGGTGGCGACCGCTTCCTCGATGGCGCTGATCACGACGTCCGGCTCGATGCCCTTCTCTTTCGCCAGCGCCTCAATCGTCTGCTGCAACGGATTCGACATAATCTAGAATTCCACTTCCAAATTCGCCCGGGTGATCACATCGAGCGGCACGCGGTGCGTCCGTCGATCGTCGCCGCCGATGAGCACATCCCGGCCCTCGACGCCGGCGATCTGGCCCCTGAAAAACCCCTGGCCGTCCACTTTCTCGCGCATCACGATCTTCGCGAGGCGGCCGGTAAAGCGCCGATAGTCGTCGAGGCCTCGCAGCGGCCGATCGAGTCCGGGCGATGACACTTCCAAGGTATATGCGGTCGGAACGATGTCTTCGACGTCGAAGATCGCGCTGAGATCGCGGCTCACCTTGGCGCAGTCGCCGACGCCGACGCTGTCCTCTTCCTTCGACGCCGGGCCAGGCCGGTCGATTTGCACCCGCAGCACCATACCGGGGGCCTCGCGACGGAACTGGACATCGAACAGCTCCAGGCCGTAGCCGGCGGCTACCCGCTCGGCGATCGCCCGCACCTTCTCGACTACGGTTTCCGCGCCCATAAACTAAAAAAGTGGGCACCTGCCCACTCGGTCCTTACCAAAGGCCTTCGAATCCAAAATTATAGCACGTGGAACGCTCCGCGGAAGGGCTCAGCCGGAACGAAGGAGGCTACGCCCACGCCGCGCCACCGGTGAGCCAACCAGGTTGGCCTGTCTTGTCGAAATATAGAGCGCCGTGGCGGGGGCCTGGTCCGCGAACAGCGCACAGTCCGCGCGGCGGGGACCCCGGGGTGCTCGGCGAAACGCACGCGATTCACAACCGGATCACCTGCGCGCCCGACCGGGCGCCCGTTCGCGGCCACCCGCGAGTGGCGCCGTACAAGTCGATCGGACAGGCCACCAGTGGCCACCAGGTCGTCGAGCAGCCGATGGGGAATCCCGCTGGCGCGACTCGTTGGGACGGGCGCGCACATCGAGAGACCACCCCGAGCTGGAGGAACCGGCCTATCGAGCAGCTCAGCCGTGCGGCGACCAGCCGCGCCGCGGCGCGATCACGGCTGCGCGATCACGGGCGGGCGAGCAGATCGTATCCCTGGGCGCCGACGATCTCGACCTCGATGACGTCGCCCGCGCGATACAGCGACGGATCGCACTCGGTCAGGAAGACGGCCGCGTCGATGTCCGGCGCCTGCGTCGCGAGGCGCGCTTTCAGCACCAGATCGTGGTCCGATGAGGCTCCATCGACCATGACCCGGACGCGTTCGCCAAGTCGCGCCTGCTGACGGGCCTTGACGAGCGACCTCTGGAGGCGCATCACCCGTCCGCGGCGCGCGGTCTTCTCCCGCGCCGGGACATCGTCGGCCAGCTGGAACGCCGACGTCCCTTCTTCGTGCGAGTAGGTGAAGACGCCGACGTGATCGAACACGTGATCGCCGATGAAGGCCGAAAGCTCGGCGGCGTCGGTCTCGGTCTCGCCCGGGAAACCGACGATGAAGGTGGTACGGAAGGCGACGCCGGGGACGCGCTCGCGGATCCGGGTCAGGAGCTTGTCGTAGCCCTGGCGCGTGCCCGGGCGCTTCATGCGCTTGAGCACCGCGTTGGAGGCATGCTGCAACGGCAAGTCGATGTAGTTACAGACCTTCTCGCACTCTGCCATGGCCGCGAGCGTATCGTCATCGATCGTGGTGGGGTACAGGTAGAGGAGCCGGATCCATTCCAGGCCGTCTACCCGGTTCAGCTCGCGCAGCAGGCGCCCCAGCGCCCCGCGTTCGCCGCGGTCGATGCCGTAGAAAGTTGTGTCCTGCGAAATCAGCAGCAGCTCTTTTACCCCACGCGCCGCAAGGGCGCGGGCTTCGCGAACGATGGAGTCGCCCGGACGGCTGCGGTATTCGCCGCGCAGTGTCGGGATGATGCAGAACGCGCACTTGTAGTCGCAGCCCTCGGCGATCTTCAGGTAGGCGTAGTGTTTCGGGGTCGCCATGAGGCGGGGCGTCTCGGCATCATAGAGATACGTTGGCAGAGGTGCGGGGTGCGGGGTACGGGGTGCGGGGTGGCGATGAAAAACGAGCGGCGCGGCGGTGCTCGCACTTTGCACGCCGCACGCCGCGCCTCGCGCATCTTCGATCGCCCCGACGATCTCCGGAACCTGTCCGGTGCCGAGCACGGCATCGATCTCGGGGATTTCCTGTTTCAGCTCGTCGCGGTAGCGCTCCGCCATGCAGCCGGTGACGATAAGCCGCTTGCAGACGCCATCGGTCTTGTGCCGGGCCATCTCGAGGATGGCATCGATCGATTCCCGCTTCGCGGAGTCGATGAAGGCGCAGGTGTTGACGATCAAGACCTCAGCCTCGGCGGCGTCCGGCGTCAGCTCGTGGCCGCCCTGCTGAGCGAGCCCGAGCATCACCTCGGAGTCGACCAGGTTCTTCGGGCAGCCGAGGGAAATGAGTCCAACCTTCACATGTAACAGGATACTCGACATAATCAACAGCCAGCCGATCATGTCCATTAACGAGCGGATCGCGATTGCGTCGATTTTGAGCGGGAAGCTGCCTGTCGGCACCGGGGTCACGGTGCGCGGCTGGGTGAGAACGCGAAGGGATTCGAAAGCCGGGCTGTCGTTCCTCCACGTCCACGACGGTTCCGGCTTCGATCCGCTGCAGATCGTCGCCCCGGCCGGGCTGCCTAACTACGAGAGCGAGATCAGGCGGCTGACCTCAGGCTGCTCGGTCATCGCGACCGGGACGCTCACGGTGAGCCAGGGCCAGGCCCAGGCGGTCGAGCTGCAAGCCGATTCAATCGAGGTCGTCGGCTGGGTCGACGACCCGGACACGTATCCGATTCAACCGAAGAAGACCTCGTTCGAGTACCTGCGTGAGGTCGCGCACCTGCGGCCACGCACCAACACCATCGGCGCGGTCGCGCGGGTGCGTCATGCGCTCAGTATGGCGATACACCGCTTCCATCATGAGCGAGGGTTCTTCTGGGTGCACACGCCGATCATCACGGCGAGCGATGCGGAAGGCGCCGGCGAGATGTTCCGCGTCAGCACGCTCGATTTCGTCAACCGCGACGCGATTCCTCGCACGCCCGACGGCCGCGCCGACTTTACGCAGGACTTCTTCGGCCGTGAGGCGTTCCTCACGGTCAGCGGGCAGTTGAACGTCGAGACCTACTGCTGCGCGCTGTCGAACGTCTACACCTTCGGGCCCACGTTCCGGGCCGAGAACAGCAACACCAGTCGTCACCTCGCCGAGTTCTGGATGGTGGAGCCGGAGATCGGATTCGCCGATCTGAACGACAACGCCGATCTCGCGGAATCGTTCTTGAAGTACATCTTCGCGGCGCTGCTGGCCGAGCGCGGCGACGACCTGAAGTTTTTCGCCGACCGCATCGACAAGACGTGCATCGCCCGGCTCGAACGTTTCGTCGCCTCGTCGTTCGAGCGGATGACCTACACCGAAGCCGTCGCCGCGCTCGAGAAGAGCGGAAAAAAGTTCGAGTTCCCGGTGCGATGGGGCATTGACCTGCAATCCGAGCACGAGCGCTGGCTCACCGAAGAGCACGTCAAGGCGCCGGTCGTGGTGATGAACTACCCCAAGGAGATCAAGGCGTTCTACATGCGCCTGAACGACGACGAAAAAACGGTCGCCGCGATGGACGTCCGGGCCCCCGGCATCGGCGAGATCATCGGCGGCTCCCAGCGCGAGGAACGCCTCGACGTCCTCGACCGCCGCCTCGACGAGATGCACCTCGACAAGCATTCTTACAACTGGTACCGCGACCTCCGCCGCTACGGCACCGTCCCCCACGCCGGCTTCGGCCTCGGCTTCGAACGCACCATCCTCTACGCCACCGGAATGGCCAACATCCGCGACGTCATCCCATTCCCCCGAACCCCCGGCCACGCCGAGTTCTAACACCCCTTGTCCGCCTCCGACCGTGGCATGGGCGTCCTGCCCATGGATTGCGGTACCCCGCAATGCTGGCCGGCACTCCGGACAATCAAACAAGCGCCGGCCTTTCAGATTTGCTCTGGAAAGACATTGACAAGCAAGTAGTTGCATATACAATCAAAGTGAAGAGATGAAAAATGAGAGCCAATCATATGGACAGGATGATTGACAAGGTCGCCAGCGAGTGCGTTGCC
>DATASG010000183.1:0-11809 GCA_036269295.1 Vicinamibacterales bacterium
GTGTGTGGCGACGAAGCGCGATGACCCAGACCTCGTCGCGCAGAGCATTCGGGAGTGGCACCGCGACGTCGTTGCGGCTGCCGCTTGACTAACGGACATGACGCTACTACCCTAGACATCTAGGTCATGTCTCGCGCGCGCAAAAAACGGTTCGGTTTGGTGATCCTGTCGGCCGCGCTTGCCGCCGTCGTCCTGGCGGGACAGGCTCCCACCGGCTGGAGGTTCCGCGTCGATCGCAGCGCGAGCGCCTCCGACCCTGATGCCCCGGGAAGCGTGAAGTTCGTCAGCACGGGCTCCGGCTTCCACGCCACGAACCCCCAGGCTGCCGTGTTCTGGAATCCCGCGCATCTGGCCGCTGACAGTTACTCGGTGAAGGGCACCTTCACGCTGCTGACGCCGAGCAACCACACGAACTATTACGGCCTGGTCTTCGGCGGGCACGACCTCGAAGGCCCGGCGCAAAGCTATCTCTACTTCCTGGTCGCGCAGGACGGCACCTGGCTCGTGAAACGCCGCGACGGCGACGCCCTGACGACCACCGTCCTGCCGAAGACCTCCAGCCTCGCCATCAAGAAGCCGGACTCGAGCGGCCAATCCATCAACGCGCTCGAAGTGCGCGTGACCCCTGCCGCACTCGAATTCATCGTCAACGGCACGGTGGTGAACCGCTGGCTCGATGCGGCACGGCTGGTCAAGACCGATGGCCTGTATGGTCTGCGCGTCAATCACTTCCTCGACGTGCTGGTGGATGGATTTGCGGCAGGGCCGCTCACTCCGAACGCCGTATCGCGGTCGGATTCCGCGACGGCGGCCGTCACGGCGACCGTCGAGCGCCTCCTCTCATCGACCGTGTTCACCGTTCGAGGTGCAACAACGGGCGCCGGCGGCGAGGTGCTGGTGATCGCACCGTCGCTCCAGCGTCCGCTCGTTCGCGATGCCCAAGTCACGGTGTTCGGTGACATGGCGCCGTTCGATCCGCTGCAGATGGCGCCGAAGATTAAAGCCGCTATCCTGGATCTTCCGGCGGACGTGGTCGCGAGATACCGCGGCCGCTCGATCATGATTGCGGCTTCCGTCCTCGATCAGAAGATGGTGGATCTCACCCAGCGGGTGCCTCCCCCCATGACGACGGACGAGGTCGCGTTGAGCGCGCTCATGAAACGCATCTCGCCGGCGTTCACTGCCCTGGGCCAGGGCGCAGACGGATCGAACGCGGAGGATGTGATCAAGAACGCGACCAGCCTCGAGCAGATGTTCGGCGACCTTCAGATGTTCTGGAAGACGAAGCAGCGCGCTGACGCAGAGGCGTGGGCGACGGAGGCTCGTCTCCAGTCTCGAGCCATCGAGGGCGCCGTCCGATCAAGCCAATGGAGCCTGGTCAGGCCGGCGATGGCCACGATCGGGCAACAGTGTCAGTCGTGCCATGCCGCCTATCGCGATCCCTTTGCCGACGGCTCCTTCCGAATCAGGCTGGTCGGGAAGTAACTCGGCTCAGGCGATTGTCAACGTTCGCGAATCGCCACACGCTGAAGGAAATCGGGAGTCCGACGGTGATCATGTGCACGAGGAGTCCGAGAATCAGATCCCGAAGTTCGTAGGGCCCACGCGCATGAAGCGCGGAGAGCGGCAACACCACCAGATTCATCACCTCTTCAACCGCAGCGCCGAAAAACAGGCCGCCGACAAGCGGGTGGTCGGTCAAGAACGTCAGCTTGCGGCTGGCCGCGTAGTAAAGGGCTGCCGCAGAGAACGCGATCAGGAAATGCAGGAAGACACCGAGAGCATAAGTGCCGGCCCCGCCGCGGAACGCCGCCCGACCAAGCAAGCCGGCGGCAATAGAGAGTGGAACCCGGCGGCCAAAGAGGATGAGCGCCTGGGTGAGGTCCAAACCTCCGGCCAACAGGCCGCCCGCAACGATTGCCTTCACAGCATTCCCTTTTCTCTCGACCATCACACGTTCTCCTTCTCCAAGACGAGGACCACGTCGGCAGCAGCGAGCGGATCGACGATACCGGGGTGTGGCTGAAAAGTCCTGAAGCCTGGCCTGAAACGTTCTGAATCGTGGGTGAGGATCGAGGGATGAGAACCGGCGCTAATCGTCGTGCAGCACCATCGCTGGCTCCATGCTGATCGCACGCCGGGCCGGCAAGGAACATGCCACGAGCGCTACCAACAGCAGCAGACCGGCGACGGCGGCGAACGTCATCGCGTCCGCCGCGCCGACACCGAACAGGAGGTTCGACATCGCGCGCGTCGCCGCCAGCGCGGCGACCAGACCGACGGCGACGCCGCCGGCGACGACGGCCAGGCCTTGTCCGACGACCAGGCGAAACAGATCGCCGCGGCTGCCGCCGAGCGCCAGGCGGATACCGATATCCTTCTTGTGCTGCTGAACGTAGTACGCCATCACGCCGTAGATACCCACGACCGAGAGGACGAGGGCGACCGCCGCCAGCGCGCCGACCACGATCGACAGCGATCGCGGTCGCGCAAGCGATCGCTCAACGAGCTCGTCGATGGTCGCGACGTTGGACAGCGGCACAGCCGGGTCGAGGCCGTGAACCATCTGGCGCAGTACGGGCAGCACCGACGCGGGATCGGCCGCCGTCCGGAGCACGAGATACCGGGAGTGTCCCTGCGGATTGAGCGGCGCATAGACGGTCCCCTCGTCCGGCTGGTCGAGACCGGCGTACTTCACCTCGCTGACGACGCCGACCACGACCGTCCACGGACATTGCGTACATCCGCCCTGCGTGAGCCGCCTGCCGAGCACGTCGCGATTCGGAAAGAAGCGCCGTGTCCACGCATGATCGACCACGATCGGCTGCTCGGCGGTCGCGGGCAGGCGCGCGTCCCGCTGGTCGAGAAGACGACCCTGCAGCAGGTTGAGGCCGAGCAACGGGAAGTACTCCGGCGAGACCGACACCCACGGCACGACCGGCTGCGATTGCCCGGGAGGCGTCGGCGCGTCCTCGAGGTCGAAGTTGTTGAAGTTGTTGACCTCGTTCGGCGGACGCCCGTCGGCGAACGCCACCGCCGACACCCCCGGCATCGATTCGGTGCGTCGCTGGATCTCGTCCCAGAACGCGCCCGCGCGCGCGTCTGGATACTGCGACATCGGCAGCAGGATCGATCCGCTCAACACGTTGCGGGCATCGAAGCCGAGATTGACGCGTCCGAGCTCGTTGAGGCTGACGAACAGCAGCCCGGCAGCGACGAGGATCGGCGTCGCGATGGCGAACTGGCTGGCGACGAGGACGCGGCGCAGCCGTCGGACGCTCCGCGTCCCGGTCGCGGAGCGCCCCGAGGACCGCAGCGACTCCTCCACAGGACCGCCGCTGCCGTGGATGGCCGGCACCAGACCGAAGAGGAGCGCGCTGCAGGCGGTCAAGCCTGCGAGGAGCCACAGCACGGGACGATCAAGCGCGAGCTCTGCGCTGCGCGGAAAGTATGCCCCGCCGACATCGCGCAGCAGCCCGATGGCCATCGACGTCAGCCCGACGCCGATCACGGCCGCACCCAGCGCCAGCAGACCGCTCTCCGCAAGCAGATAGCGCACCACGCGTCCACGCGAGGCACCCAGCGCCGCCCGGACGGCGAGCTCGCGACGCCGGCTGGTCACGCGGGCGATGAGCAGGTTTGAGGCGTTCGTGCACGCGATCAGCCAGACCAGCGCGACCGCGACGAGCGCCAACCCCGCGATCGTCCGGACGTCGCCGACCACGAACGACTGCAACTCCATCATGCTCCATGTCGCCTTGTCGTCCTGATACGACGCGCGCCACACGGGATAGAGACGCCGACTGATCGCGTGCAGTTCGTCGGCGGCGAGCGACCGGTCCGCGTCGCGCCGCAGACGCGCCAACGCGGTGATGAAAAACGGCCCCTTGCGCGACGGCGTTGTCCATTGCGCGGCGACGAAGAACTCCTGGGCTTGCTCGAGGGGCCCGACGGATGTTGGCAGGACGCCGGCGACCGCGTAGTTCGTGCCGTCAAGCGTGATCCGCCGGCCGATGGCGTCCGCGCGTCCACTGAGGTGCCGTTCCCAGAACCCGTGGCTGACGATCACGGCGGGCGGACTTCCCGGCCTGCCGTCGGCTTCCGTGAAGTCGCGGCCCAACGCCGGCTTGACGCCGAGGACGGAGAAGTAGGTCCAGGACACGGCCTTGCCTGTGAGGCGCTCGGCGACGGTGCCGTCGGTGAACGTCATCGGCCGGCCGGCGTAGCCGGCGACTTGCTCGAAGCGCGTGTGCTGCGACGCCAGCGCGAGGTAGTCGGCGACCGAAAACGGAAACTTGTTCGGTGGCGCGTCGGTGTAGATGCGAACCAGCCGCGCCGGATCGGCGTAGGGCAGCGATCGCAGCAGCGCCGCGTCGATCGCCGCGAAGATCACGGTGGTCGCGCCGATGCCGAGACCGACCGTCACGATGATCGTCAGCGTCGTCAGCGGCGCCCGCAGCAGGCCGCGCACGCCGATCCGTAGATCCTGAACGAGGTCCTCGAACCACAATCCGCGTTGCATGTGCTCCTCTTTCTCGGAGTTCTGCCGCCGGCAGTACTCGCGCGTTCCCGGCAGATCACCGAACTGCCGCAGCGCCTCGCGGCGCGCTTCATCGGGTGCCAGGCCGCGCGCCTCCAGCTCCTCGGTCCGCATCTCGAGATGGAGCGTCAACTCCTCGTCGATCTCGGACCGAACCGTCTCCGGCCGGCGACGCAGATACCAGAACGGTCGAGGACGCTGGCGTCGATAGGGATCGCGCATCTCACACACCAGCCAGGACGGCTTCCATGGCGCGCGTATAGCGGCGCCAGATCGCGGTCTCTTCGCGAAGACGCCGGCGGCCGTCGGGTGTCAGCGTGTAGTAGCGCGCACGGCGATTGTTCGCGGATGGCCGCCACTCCGCGTCGACGAGCCCCTGCCGGTCGAGGCGGTGGAGGGCCTGGTAGAGAGCGGCGTCTTCAACGGAGAGGTGGCCGCCGGTGCGCTCGTGAACGAGGGTGGCGATTCCGAAACCGTGCCTTGGTCCGGACGCCAGGGCTCCGAGGACGAGCAGGTCGAGGGTGCCCTGGACGAGTGGCAACGGCGGCGTCTTTGTCATCCGTCCCCTTAGACGGTGTGGGGAACCGGGCGGTTGGCATCCCTTCTTTCAGGCGAGCTTCTTTCACTTGGCTTGAGGGCGTCGAAATGCGTTCTCGTCCTCGCGAAGACGGAATATCCGGTTCGTGAAGTCGCCCTGACCGGCCCGGCATGCGTTAATCGCCAGGCTGTGCTAGAACTTGCCGGTGGGCGACCGCGTGAGACTTCAGATTGCCGCGGGCATCGCGGTGTGCGCGGCGACGCTCGCTGCTCAGACCCAGCCGCCGACCTTCAGCGGCGCCAACCGGACCGTCGCCGTCTACGCGACGGTCACCGACGCCGCCGGCCGGCTCGTGCCCGACCTCGGACGCGATCAGTTTCAGGTCGACGACAATGGCAAGCCGCAGGAGCTGACGCTCTTCGCCAACGAGATTCAACCGATCACCGTCGTCATGCTGCTCGATCGCAGCACCAGCATGCGGCACAACTTCGAGCTGGTCGAGAAGGCGGCAGAGGAGTTCGTCAAGGTGATGTTGCCGGCCGACAAGGCGCGCATCGGCAGCTTCTCGGATCGGATCCAGGTCGATCCGCGCGATTTCACGTCCGACCATGACGAGCTCGTGAAGATCCTCCGCACCGAGCTGCAGCTCGGCGGACCGACGCCGCTGTGGAACGCGGTCAACGTCGGCATCACCGACCTGCTGCACCAGCAGGGGCGGCGCGTCGTGCTGGTGTTCACCGACGGCATGGATGCGCCGATGAACGGCGGCAACAACAACAGCCTGAAGGACGTGATGAAGCGCGCCGAGGAAGAAGACGTGATGGTCTACGCCATCGGCTTCACCGGCTCGGGCAGCGGTGGCGGCGGCGGATCGCCGGGCGGATACGGTGGGGGCGGACGCCGCGGCTTCGGAGGGGGCGGTTTCGGCGGGCGCGGCTATGGCGGGCGCGGCGGGGGACGCGGCGGCTACGGCGGCGGATCGGGTGGCCGTCCGCAGTCCGATCATCCGGACGAGGGGCTGCCGAAAATCGCCGGCGCGACCGGCGGTGGCTATTTCGAGCTGACGTCCACGGCGGATCTCGCCGCGACGTTCACGCGCGTTGCCGATGAACTGCACCATCAGTACGCGCTCGGCTTCACGCCGGCGAAACTCGACGGCAAGATGCACACGCTCACGCTACACGTCGCGCAGTCCGGCCTCACCGCGCGCGCCCGTCGAAGCTACCTCGCCACCACGCCGAGGTCGTGATCGCGGCTACCGGTGTATCTGCTTCGGGGATCGGTGCGGATCACGCCAAACCGCGGGGTGACGCTGGTGCGATGGCGTCGGTCCACGAGCCGAGAGCGCGGCAAGGGTAATATGTCCCAGTCAGAGCCCACTCGATTTTGTTCCGGAGGACAACATGTGCGACCAGGACCATTGTGAAGACGATCGGCAGGCATTCGAGTCGCTCGGAATGGTGACGCGCCGCCAGTTCGGCGTGCTCGTCGGAGCGGGGATGGCGATGATGCTGCCGGCGGTCGTGAACGCGGTCGCGGTGACCGACGCATCGGTGACGATCACCACGCCTGACGGCAGCTGCGACGCCTACTTCGTGCACCCGGCGAGCGGCACCGCGCCCGGCGTGCTCCTGTGGCCCGACATTTTCGGCCGGCGCCCGGCGATGCACACGATGGCCAAGCGTCTCGCCGAATCGGGTTACGCCGTGCTGGTCGTCAATCCCTTCTATCGCGCGCAGAAAGCGCCGACCGCCGAGAAGGGCGCCGCGACGCCGATTCAGGACCTGATGCCGCTGGCGCGCGGGCTGAACGAACAGACGCAGATGACCGATGCCAAGGCCTTCATCGGCTGGCTCGATCAGCAGCCGTCGGTCGGGAAGAACAAGAAGATCGGCACGCAGGGCTACTGCATGGGCGGCCCGATCGCGTTCCGCACCGCGGCGGCGGTGCCCGGCCGCGTCGGCGCGGTCGCCTCGTTCCACGGCGGCGGCCTGGTCACCGATCAGCCGAACAGCCCGCACGCGCAGGCGTCGAAGACCAAGGCGCAATTCCTGATCGCGATCGCGGCCAACGACGACCAGCGCGCGCCGAACGAGAAGGAGGTGCTGAAGGAGACGTTCGCGAAGGCGTCGCTGCCGGCGGAGATCGAGGTCTATGCCGGCGCCGCGCACGGCTGGTGCCCGCCGGACTCCGGCGTCTACAACGAGCCGCAGGCGGAGAAGGCGTGGGGCCGTCTGCTCGCGCTCTACTCGAAGGCGCTCGCCTGATCCTTCGCGGGCGTGCGTCGCAGGGTTGCCCGAGAAATGCAATCGCCGGTCAGCCGGCGTGCCTGGCGATGAACGCCTTCACCATGTCGCGGGCGCGGTCGGTCTGCGGTCCAGGCGTGGCGACCCATTCGTGCTCGCAGCCTTCGAACAGCTGATACTGGACGTCACCGCCGGCAGCCCGGTAGGTCCTCGCGAACTTCTCCTGAATCGACGGCAGCATGTTGTCGTCGAGCGCGCCCTGCATGATGAGGAACGGGACCCTGGTGATGGCCTCGTGGCGCTCGAGAATCTCCTGCGGATTGCTTTCGTGGATCGTGTCCCACGGCTGGAAGTAGGTCGTGTGGTTCTTGATCATCGGCTCGCGTTTGAGCTTCTCCGCGTTTTCGAAACGCGCGAGCGGATTGCTGATCGGCGATCGCATCGCGACGTAGGCGACGGTCGCGTCGACCGTCGGCGCGCCCGTCAGCGGGATGGCGTTGTAGCGCGGGTCGCGCGGGCGCATGGCGAGCAGTTCGGCGACGTGACCGCCGCTCGAACTGCCGTAGACGCCGATCTTCGATCCGTCGCCGTTCCAGGTCGCGGCCTTCGACTTGAGCCAGCGCACGGCGAAGTTGGCGTCCTGCACCGAGGCCGGATACGGCGCTTCCGGCGCGAGCGTCATATCGATGGCGACGACGAGCACGCCGCTCGACGCAATCGCGCGGTCCATCGGCTCTTCGGCAGTGCGGTTCTTCGCGTTCCACGCGCCGCCGTGCAGATCGAGCAGCGTCGGGAACGGTCCGGCGCCGGCCGGCTGATAGATACGAGCCATCAGCGCCCGTCCGGCTTTCGTCCGGCGGTACTCGACCTCGCTGACCTTGAGGTCGAACCTGGCGCCGGGATCGTACGCGGTCTTGAGGCTGGGTGCCGCGAAAGCCGGCATGGCCGGCAGAGTGACGCCGAGGGCCGTCATCGTCTGCAGAAAGGCTCGTCTATTCATTTGACCAATACCTCACTTGCGTCGGCGGGGCATTTAGTAGTAAAAGGTGGCCATATGTCAAGGGAATCGTTGGGACATTTCGAGCTGCTGGTGCTGCTGGCGCTGCTTCGCCACGGCGACGAGGCCTACGGCGTGCCGATTGCGCACGCGATCGAGCAGAGCACCGGGAAACGCGTGATCCTCGCCAGCGTCTACAACACGCTGGAACGCCTCGAAGAGAAGGGCCTGGTCGCCTCGACGATGGGTGAACCGACGTCCGAGCGCGGCGGTCGCGCCAAACGGTATTTTACGATCACCGCCGGCGGATTGCGAGAGGTTCGGGCCGCGAAGAAAGCGTTGACGCAGCTGTGGCGGGGCGTTCCCGTCCACGAGGGATGAACATGGTCTGTTCCCGATTTGCGCTCAGGCTGCTGGCTCGCGCCGACGCCTCCGGCACGCGCGAGGCGCTGATAGGCGATCTCCTGGAAGAAGTTTCCCGCGGCCGATCCCGCTGGTGGTTGTACCAGCAGTTGATCGGGTTGTACGGGGTGGCGTTGGCTGCCGATGCGCGCCATCACGCGCGGCTCAGACCAAGCGTCGTGGCGGCCGCACTCGGCGCGGTGCTGCTGAGCGGGTTGTCGATCGCCTCGGCCGGCAGCGTGATGATCGCGTGGCTCGGTTTCTATCTCGTCATGGGAACCCTCAGCCTGTTCGCGCACATGGCGGCCCGGGCCCAGGTCGACGTGCGGTTCTGAAAAACCAGCGGCCCACCCCGGCGCATCGTTAACCTCGGTCGAGCCCGTTCGTAATAAGCAGGTGTCTAAGCATCCGACTCGCCCGCGGGAGGGCTCATGGCGCTGTGGCAGGACATCCGCTATGCGATCCGGCTTCTGCTCAAGGACCGCTGGTTCACGGCGGTTGCGGCAGTAGCGCTCGCGTTGGGCATCGGCGCCAACGCCGCCGTCTTCACCTTCGTCAACGCCGTCCTGTTGCGCGGCCTCCCCTTCGACGACCCCGGCCGCATCGTCTCGATCGGCAGCCTCGATGCGCGCGGCCGCAATCTCGGCGTGTCGCGTCTCGACTTCATCGACATCCGCGAGGCGGCCCGCTCGTATTCCAACCTGACGATGTTCATGGGCGCCAGCGTCAACGTGGCGGACGAAGGCAAGGCGCCCGAGCAATTCGGCGGCGCCTATGTCTCGGCCAACACGTTTCAGATGATCGGTCAGCGTCCGGTCATGGGCCGGGACTTCAGAGCGTCCGACGATCGCCCCGGAGCGGAGCCAACGGTGATGCTGGGCAACGGGATCTGGAAGAACCGCTACGGCAGCGATCGGTCGGTGATCGGCCGCAGCATCAAGGTCAACAGCCTGGTGGCGACGGTGATCGGGGTGATGGCGCCGGACATGAAGTTTCCGTTCAACACCGATCTCTGGATACCGCTGTCGATGCTGCCGCCCGAGCTGACCAATTCCAAGCGCAGCGTGCGCTCGTTCCAGGTGATGGGGAGGCTGAACCGCGGCGTGACCCTACCGCAGGCGCGCGCGGAACTGCAGATCATCGAGGAGAAGCTGGCGCATGATTTTCCCGACACCAACAAGAACATCAAACCCAATCTCCTCTTTTACAACGACAGCGTCGCCGGTCCGCAGATCACGCTGATCTTCTGGGCGCTGATGGGCGCGGTCGGCTTCGTGCTGTTGATCGCCTGCGCCAACGTGGCCAACCTGCTGCTGGCGCGCTCGGCCCAGCGCACGCGCGAGATTGCTGTCCGCGTCTCGCTCGGCGCCAGCCGGTGGCGGATCGTGCGTCAACTGCTGGTGGAAAGCATGCTGCTGTCGATGATCAGCGGAGTCCTCGGGCTGGCACTGGCGCTCGGCGGCATCCGGGTCTTCGATGCGGCGCTGGCCGATCAAGGCAAACCGTACTGGATGACGTTCACGATCGATCCGATCGTCATCGTCTTTCTGATGGCGATCTGCGTCGGGACGGCGATCATCTTCGGCCTGGCGCCGGCGCTCCATGTGTCCAAGACCGACGTCAACGAAGTGATGAAGGAAGGCGGCGGCCGCAGCGGCACCAGCGGCATCCGGGCGCGGCGCTGGACCGGGGCGCTGATTGTCGCCGAAGTCGTGCTGACGCTCGTGCTCCTGGCCGGCTCGGGTTTCATGATGCGGAGTTTTCTCACGCTCTATCGCATGGACGTGGGCTTTGACTCGTCGCACCTGCTGACGATGCGGCTGAACTTGCCGCTGACGAAGTATCCGCAGCGCGAACCGCGGATCGCGGTCTACCAGCGTCTCGAGGAGCGGCTGCGTGGCGTCCGCGCGATCCAGTCGAGCGGGCTGACCACGAACACGCCGCTGCAGGGCGGGTTCCTCAAGCAGCTGTCGGTGGAGGGCCGGGCCCAGCCCGACGGCGTCCCGGTGCCCGAAGTCACGGCGCTGGGGATCAGCAGCGGCTATTTCGAAACGATGCGCCTGCCGGTGGTCCGCGGCCGCGCCTTCACCGATCAGGACGGCACGCCGGCGTCGCCGGCGGCGATCGTCAACCAGCGATTCGTGGCGATGCACTTTTCCGGTGAAGATCCGCTCGGCCGCCGCATTCATCTGGTCGACGCCGGACCGCCGGGACCGAATCAGGCGCTGCCGGTTGACGCGTCGATCGTCGGCATCGTGCCGAACGTGCGGCAGCGCGACTTCGACAAGCCGGATCCGGATCCGATTGTCTACCTACCGTACCGCGCCGACCCGCAACGATTCTCGACGCTGATCGTGCGCACCGGCGCCGAGCCCGGGACGATCACGCCGCTGGTGCGGGAGGAGATGCGGCTGGTCGAGCCGGATTTGCCGCTCTTCGACATTCAGACCATGGATGCACGCCTGGCGCAGATGCGGTGGCCGATGCGCGTGTTCGGGTCGATGTTCACCATCTTCGCGGTGATCGCGCTGATTCTGTCGGCGGTCGGCCTCTACGCGGTGACGGCGTACTCCGTGTCGCAGCGGACGTCGGAGATCGGAATCCGGATGGCGCTCGGCGCGCAGCCGGAGCAAGTACTGTGGCTCGTGCTGCGCCGCTCGCTGCTGCAGCTGGCGATTGGATTGCCGGTTGGGATAGCCGGCGCGTTCGGCGTCGGCCGGCTCTTGCAGAGTCTGCTGGTGCAGACCAGCTCGCGCGACCCGCTGACGATTGCGATGATCGCGCTGGTGATGGTCGTCGTTTCCGCCGCCGCATGTTTCTGGCCGGCGCGGAAGGCGACGCGGCTCGATCCGGTCACGGCGCTGCGATATGAGTGAGGTCACCGCACTGCGATATCAGTGAGATAGTCGGCGACGACCCCAACGTGAAACGGCGAGGCGGCCCATAGCCTCGCTTCCTGATGGTGTCGACCTCCAAGGGAATCATCGACTCTTCTCGATGACGTCGATGATCGCCCGGGCGACCGGCCCTGGCTTCTCGTGCGGTATGAAGTGACCGGCCCCGGCGACGATACGCTTGTCCACTAG